>CALCQB010000317.1 GCA_937897535.1 uncultured Novosphingobium sp.
AGCAGCAGCGTGACGTAGCGGTCGCGAAGGGCGTTGAGCGCGCGCTCGACGCGGTGGTGGACGCGCTCGGCCACATCGAGCCCGTGGGCCGCGCGGCGCCTGAGTTCGCCGGGAATGAGCAGGTACGCCAGACACGGCACCAGCGTGCGCGACAGCAAGAAGCTGCCGATCATGGCGAACACCACCGCGCAGGCCATGGGCTTGAACACATACGCCGGCACGCCCGTGAGCAAGAAGATCGGCAGGAACACGATGCAGATGCACAGCGTGGACACGAACTCCGGAAACACCACCTCGCCGGCGCTGTTGAGGATGGCCTGGCGCACCGGCTCGCCCGCGGCGATGCGGCGGTTGCAGTTCTCGATCTCGACGATCGCGTCGTCGACCAGCACCCCCGCGACCAGCCCCAGCGCCAGAAGCGACATCTGGTTGAGCGTGAACCCCAGCAGCTGCATGAACCAGAAGCTCGGGATCGCCGACAGCGGGATCGCGATTGCCGAGATCATCGTCGCGCGCCAATCGCGCAGGAAGAAGAACACCACGATAACCGCCAGGATCGCGCCTTCGACCATCGCCGCAATCGAGCTTTCGTACTGCGCCTTGACGTAATCGACCGAGGTGAACAGCCGGGTGAACTTGATCCCCGGGGTCTGCGCCTGGAGCTGGTCGAGCCGGGCGACCGCCCCGTCATAGACCGAAACGTCGGATTCGCCGCGCGCACGGGCGATAGAAAAGGTCACGACCGGCTTGCCATCGGTCTTGCCGATCGAGGTCAGCTCGCCATAGCTGTCGGTTACCTTGGCGACCTCGGACAACTTGACGGTCCGCCCGCCGCCCAGCGGCACGTCGAGCTGCGAAAGCGCGAAGGCATCGGCGGCATTGCCGAGAACCCGGACCGACTGGCGCGACCCGGCGATTTCGGACCGCCCGCCCGCGGCATTGACGTTGAACTGGCGCAGCGAAGCATTGATCTGGCTGGCGGTGACCCCCAGCGACTGCATCTTGCCCGGATCGAGCACCACCAGGATCTCGCGGTCGACCCCGCCGGCCCGCTCGACCGCAGCCATGCCCGGCACGCCGAGCATCCGCTTGGTAACGGTATCGTCGACGAACCAGGACAGCTGCTCGATCGTCATGTCGTCGGCCGAAACCGCGAAATAGCCGATCGGATCGGACGAGGTTTCGATCTTGATGACTTGCGGTTCGAGAATCCCGTCGGGCAAGCTGCCGCGCGCCTGATCGACCTGGTTCTTCACGTCGTTCAGCGCTTCGATGATGTTGGTTCCGATCTGGAACTCGATCATCGTTTCGCTGCCGCCTTCGCGGGCGGTCGAACTGATGTTCTGGACCCCCTGGATCGAACGCAGCGAGGCTTCGATCTTCTGGGTGATCTGGTTCTCGACCTCGGCCGGGGCGGCGCCCGGCTGGCTGATCACCACGATCACGCCGGGGAATTCGATGTCCGGATCGTTCTGGACCTTCATCTGCGAGAAGGCGACCATGCCGGCCAGCATCAGCCCGATGAACAGGACGATCGGGACGACCGGGTTGCGGATGCACCAGGCCGAGATGTTGTTGAGGTTCATCGTTGCGCTCCTGCCGGGCCGGTCATCAGGCCTTGGGCGAGACGGGCTTGATCGTCTCTCCGGGCTGGAGGAACCCGCCGGCGCGCAGCACGACGCGTTCGTTCCCGGCGAGCCCTTCGAGCACGACGATCCCTTGCGGGGTCACCCGGCCTTGCTTGACCGGACGGCGTTGAACCTTGTTGTCGGTCCCGACGACATAGACGTAGCTGCCCTGGGCGTCGGACAGGATCGCCGATTCGGGCAGCACCGGCGCGACCAGCGTGCCGGACTTGATCGTCGCCGAGGCGAAACCGCCGGGACGCAGTTCGGCCGCATAGGCCAGCGCAATCCGCGCGGTGCCCTGGCGCGAGGTCGGATCGATCACCGGAGCAATCTGCCAGACCTGGCCGACAAACGACTTTTGCCCGCCAACCGGCTTTACATCGGCTGCAACCCCGGGGCTGAGCATGGCCAGATCGGTTTCGCCAAGCCGCGCCAGCATTTCCATTTCGCCACCCTTGGCGAGGCGGAACAGCACGCCCGAACCGCCACTGACCACCTGGCCAGGCTCGATCCGCCGCTCGAGCACCAGGCCCGAAGCGGGCGCCACCACGTTGAGGCGGCGCAGCTGGGCGCTGAGCACCCCGGCCTGGGCATTGGCGACCCGGACCTGGGCCAGCGCCGCATCGCGGGTGGCGCGCAACCGGTCGACTTCGGCCTTCGAGATGAAGCCCTTGCCGACCAACTGGAGGGCGCGCTGGTAATTGGCTTCGGCCAGATCGGCATTGGCGCGGGCGACCTGGATCTGGGCCGACTGGCTGGCGGCCTGCTGGGTCTGGACCGAGCGGTCGATCACCGCCAGCACCTGTCCGGCGCGGACCCACTGACCCGGTTCGACCAGCACCGCAACGACCTGCCCGCCTTCGCCGGCAATGCCAACCGGCATTTCGCGGCGCGCGGCCAGCGTACCGCTTGCGGTAATCGTGCCTTCGACGGTGGTCCGGCCTGGCGTAACGACCGTGACGGTCGCCGCCTGATCCTTCTTTTCAGCCGCGCCCTCGGCGGCCTTGTCGCCGCGCATGACGAAATAGGCGATCGCCACGATCGCCAGCAGGACGATTCCGGCGATGATGATCAGATTGCGGCGCGAGCGGCGATCTTCCTCGCCGCCAACCAGCAGCGGGTTGTCCTGATCGGCTTCAATTCCCGTTTCGTAATTCATCACCGCTTCGCTTTCGCCCCCAGAATCGCCCGCACGCCCAGCCGTAGCGACTGGGCCTGGAGGTGAACTGTATTACTATGCTATATCACCAACCGCAAGCCCATGCGTTGCGGAATGGACGGGAGGGATACCCGATCGTCCTTAGTCTGCTTGCCGCGCAAGGGCAATCGCGGGCTCGGCAGACCGCCGAATTGCTTCGGCCAAATGCATGGCCCCAAACGGGGGCAGCCGGGGCAAGCTTTACACCTGCCCCGGCCGCGCCGGTTCCCTGCTAGGGAAAGTTCAGTACTTGAGTTGGCGCTCGTAAAGATCGCGGTAGTGCTGGATCCGGGTCACCCGCAGGCCCTGCATGCCGGAACGATCGACCGCGCGTTGCCACGAGGCGAACTCTTCGAGCGTCAGGGTATAACGCTCGCAGACCTCGTCGATGGTCAGCAGTCCACCATTGACGGCGGCCACTACCTCGGCCTTGCGCCGCACCACCCAGCGGGTGGTGTTCGGTGCGGGCAGCGATTCGATAGTCAGCGGCTCGCCAAGCGGCCCGATTACCATCGCAGGTCGAATCTTCTGGTTCTCGATCATCATTGTCCTCGACCGCCGGCTGAAGTTTCTCCGGCGATGGCTCCGTCCATGCACGCGGCACGTTTGCCATCTGCTAAACCAGTTGGGTTAACGGACCGTGAGGGAACCGATCCCGCAGCTTGCCACAGACCGAAGCCCCCGGCCGCGATAACCCCGCAGCTGCGCGCCAGTTCCCCGGCCGCTGCATGCGATGCGCTAAGCCGGGCATGCAGTTCGGACCAGTCGAGAGTGTCCGAAGGTTCGGCATTCCCGCTCGGGGTAAACCGGTCCCGCAGGTTGGCCATAAGGTCTTTGGCGATATCCATGGACACCCTTCTAGGGGCACATGGTCAAGATCGGGTAAAGCCGCGCTTTACCTTGCGTTGACATTGCTTACCGAATTGCACCACCGCTTTCCGCATGGCTCCGGGCAGTGTAAGGGGCGCGCCGATGACCCGTTCCGATACCCTTCCCGAGTCCGCCGAACTGTTCCAGCTGGCCGGGCCGCTGACCGCCAAACGCATTGTCGTGGCGATGTCGGGCGGGGTCGACAGCTCGGTCGTCGCCGCGCTGGCCGCGCGGAGCGGGGCCGAGACGATCGGGGTGACGCTGCAGCTTTACGATTACGGCGCCGCCACCGGACGCAAAGGGGCGTGCTGCGCCGGTGACGATATCCGCGATGCCCGCGCTGTCGCCGACCGGCTGGGGATCGCCCACTATGTGTTCGATCACGAGAGCCAGTTCCGCGAAGAGGTGGTCGAGCGCTTCGCCGATGATTACCTTGCTGGCCGCACCCCCATCCCCTGCATCCGCTGCAACATGGGGCCCAAGTTCACCGACCTGTTCGCGATGGCCCGCGAACTAGGCGCCGATTGCCTGGCGACCGGACACTATGTCCGACGGGTGATCGGTCCGGCCGGTGCCGAACTGCACCGAGCGCTCGATCCCGCCCGCGACCAGTCCTATTTTCTCTACGGCACGACCGAGGCCCAGCTCGACTTCCTGCGCTTTCCGCTCGGCGGGCTGCCCAAGTCGCAGGTCCGCGCAATCGCCGAAGCCGAGGGCCTGCGGGTCGCGGCCAAGCCAGACAGCCAGGACATCTGCTTCGTCCCCGACGGCGACTATGCCAAAGTGGTCCGCGCGGTGCGGCCCGAAGGCGGCGCGCCGGGCGAGATCGTCCATGCCACCACCGGGGCGGTGCTGGGCCAGCACAAGGGGATCATCCACTACACCGTCGGCCAGCGCCGCGGGCTGGAGATCGGCGGCCAGCCCGAGCCGCTCTATGTCACCGGGCTCGACGCCGCATCGCGCCGGGTGCTGGTCGGGCCGAAGCACTTGCTGGCCGTCGGCGCGGCGCGGATTACCGAAACCAACCGGATCGGACCACTGCCCGATGCCCCGCTGACCGCCAAAGTCCGTTCGCTGGCCAAACCGATTCCGGTGACACTGGAGGGCGGGTTCGGTGACGGTGCGGACTGCACGATCCGCTTCGCCAATCCCGAATACGGTGTCGCGCCGGGCCAGGCGGCGGTGCTTTATGCCGGCGAGCGGGTGCTCGGCGGCGGCTGGATCGAAGCGACCGACCCGGCCTGGGCGCAGGGCTGAGCGATCAGACAACGGCCGGCAACGGTAATGTCCGCCAGCGAACTGGCCACGCCGCATTCACCCGCCGCGATCGTTTCAGCGCCGACCCGGGCGGTCCCGTCGAGCGGAATGACCAGCAGCGTCCCTTGATAGCGCGCGGCGGTTGCGGGATCAGGCTGACCGTCGAGCCGGTCGAGCCGGAAATGCGGGCCATCGACCAGCGTCGCGGAGCCGTTCGCGGGCACGTTCTGGCTCAGCCCGGACGGATAGGGCTCCCCCCGGGCAACCTTGATCCCGGCATCGAGATGCAGCTCACGCGGACGGCCGTAATCGTAAAGCCGATAGGTGATGTCGCTGTTCTGCTGGACCTCGATCAGGCTCAGCCCCGGTCCGATCGCGTGAACCGCCCCTGCCGGGATGTAAAAGAAGTCACCAGCCTGCGCCGGATGCCAGGCGAGCAGCTGTTCGATGCTGCCGTCGAGCGCCGCTGCGCGCATCTCCTCCGGGCTCAGCTCCTGCCGAAAGCCGATGCCGAGCCTTGCACCGGGTTCGGCCGCCAGGATCAGCCAGCATTCTTCCTTGCCGCGATGGCCGTCCGGGGCCTGGGCATCGGCCGGGTGGACCTGAACCGACAAGGCCTCGCTGGTGAAGATATATTTGACCAGAAGCGCATCAAGCGCGGCGGGCGGCTCGAACCAGACTTCGCCAATCCGGGTGCCCGGCGGCGCAACGAACGGAGCAGGCAGATCTTCGCGCCCCCAGGGCCGCTCGACCATCCGGGTAGGCAACCGCGCGCTCACTGGTTGGCGGCGCCTTGCAGCTTGCCGACCAGCTGGGCTCCGGCCCGGGTAGTGACCAGCACTTCGTCGCCATCGACCACGATGATCAGATCTTCCAGCCCGATCGCCGAGACCCGCGGCCCGTCGGTTTCGACCAGGACATTGCGGCAATCGACCAGCTCGGCCGACCCGGTCACCGAATTGCCCGCCGGATCGGCCGTCCGTGCGGCCAGCAAGGCGTCCCAGTTGCCGATGTCCGACCAGCCCATCACCGCCGGAACCATCGCGGCGCGGGTGGTGCTTTCCATCACCGCATAATCGACCGATTCGCTCTCGATCCCGGCGAAGGCGGCCGGGTCTGGGTGAAAGCGGGCGCCCTCAGCCCGGCCATGGGCCACCGCCTGCCGCGCCTTGGCGGCGATGTCGGGACGGTGGGCGGCCAGTTCGCTCAGGAAGGTGCCCGCCCGGAACGCAAAGATCCCGCCGTTCCAGGCATAGCCGCCATCGGCCAGAAATTGCTCGGCGCGCGCCAGATCGGGCTTTTCGACAAACCGGGCAACCTTGAAGCCAAGCTCGCCGATCGGCTCGCCGCGCTGGAGATAGCCGAACCCGGTTTCGGGCGCGGTCGCCGCGATCCCGAAGGAGACCAGCCAGCCCTCTGCCGCGAGCTGCGCCGCGGCCCGGGCTGCGGCCTGAAAGGCGGCAGCATCGGCGATGTGATGATCGCTCGGGCAGACCAGCATCACCGCGTCTTCGGGCAAGCGCAACGCCGCCAGTGCGATCGCGGCGGCGGTATTGCGTGCGCTCGGTTCGACAATCACTTCGCCCCCGGCACCGGTCGGCCATTGCGCCTCGACATGATCGAGGTGCGCCTGACCGGTCACCACGATCGGCGCAGCAAAGCCTTGGCCTTGCGGGCAGCGGCCCAGCGTGGCCTCGAACAGCGTGCCTTCCCCGACCAGCGGCAGGAACGGCTTGGGCTTCACCGCCCGGCTGCGCGGCCATAGCCGGGTGCCGCTGCCGCCGCACAGGATCACGGGATGAATTGGGATTTCGGTCATGGCCAAGCGCCTAGCACAAGTTGATTGCCAACCAACGCTCTAGCCCTGCCAGGGTTCAAGCTGGCAGCCGGGGCCGTCGCGATAAGTCGCGGTGTGGCTGGCGAGCAGCGGAAACCGCGCGGTGACGCTTTTGGCCTTGGCGTCTTCGCTCAGCGTGACCAGTTCCATCCCCGGTTCGAAGTCCTTCTTGCAATCTTCGAGGCTGCGTCCGCCGACAAACCGGCACGAACAGGCGACCCGTGCGCCATAGGCCGCACCGGTATCGGCATAGCCGGACAGCGGCTTCCAGAAGGTTGCCAGCAGCGCCGCGATCAGGACCAGTCCCAGCAGCAGGGACCGCCGCCGCCAGGGCGATCGCAGCGCAGGATTCGGTTTGACGGTTGCCATTGTCGAGCCTTTGCGCGAGGGGGGGCGATCATGGCGCCCGGTTTCGCAAAGTCCCTTATCTTGTCGCTGCTTGCACTGCCAGCCCTGATCGGCTGCGGCGGTGACAGGGCCGCCAGCCCGCCCCCGCCACTGGGCGAAGCGGCGCTCAAGGCCGTGATCGACAATCCCGGGGTTGACCGCGAACGGCTCGCCCGGGCGGTCGACAGCTTGTTCAGCAGCGATGAAACTGCCGAGACCAGGGCTCTGCTGGTCCTGCACAACGGCCAGATCGTCGCCGAGCGCTATGGCCCCGGTTATCACGAGAACACCCGGTTCGTGTCGTGGTCGATGGCCAAGACGGTGACCGCGGTGATGATCGGACAACTGGTTGCCGATGGCCGGTTGCGGCTGGACGAAGGCGTGCCGATCCCGGCCTGGCAGCGCAGCGGCGATCCCCGCGGTGAAATCACCTTGCGCCAGTTGCTGCAAATGCGCTCGGGTCTGCGCCATACCGAGGCCGGTGATCCGCTCTATGACAGCGATGAGGTCCGGATGCTGTTCCTCGACGGGCGCGACAATATGGGCGCCTATGCCGAGGCCCAGCCGCTTGAAGCCGATCCCGGCGCGAAGTGGGAATATTCCAGCGCGACCACCGTGATTCTGGCCGACCTCGCCGCCCGCTCGCTGACCGCCAGCACCGATCCGGCCGAACGGACCCGGGTCGTCCGCGAATATCTGCGGACCCGGCTGTTCGAACCGCTCGGAATGAAAAGCGTCGTGCCCGAATTCGATGCGACTGGTACGCTGATCGGCGGCAGCCTGATTCACGCCAGCGCCCGCGACTGGGCCAGGTTCGGCGAGTTCCTGCGCAACCGCGGCGCGATCAAGGGCGCGCAGCTGGTCCCTTCGGCCTGGGTCGACTTCATGACCAGCCCCAGTCCGCGCAATCGCGGCTATGGCGCGCAGACCTGGCTCAACCTGCCCCAGCCCGACGGCACGGTGCAATGGCCCGGCGCGCCCGCCAGCACCTTTTCGATGAACGGGCACCTCGGCCAGTACGTGGTGGTCAGCCGCGACAATGGCCTGGTCGTGGTCCGCCTCGGCAAGACCCAGGACGATCAGCACCAACCGCTCCGCGCCGCGCTGGCCCGGATCGTCACTCTTTACCTCAAAGGATAGCGCATCGTGGAGCAGAAGACTGCGTTGATTACCGGCATCACCGGCCAGGACGGGGCCTATCTGGCCCGGCTGCTGCTGGGCAAAGGTTACCGCGTTCACGGGATCAAGCGCCGCTCGTCCTCGTTCAACACCGCCCGGATCGACGAGATCTACGAGGATCCGCACGCGCCGGATCCGCACCTGACCCTGCACTATGGCGATCTGACCGACGCCACCAACCTGATCCGGATCGTCCAGGAAACCCAGCCCGACGAGATCTACAACCTGGCCGCACAGAGCCATGTCGCGGTCAGTTTCGAGACCCCCGAGTATACCGCCAATTCCGACGCGCTCGGCACGCTGCGCTTGCTTGAGGCGATCCGCATCCTGGGGCTGGAGAAGAAGACCCGGTTCTACCAGGCTTCGACCAGCGAACTTTACGGCTTGGTCCAGGAAGTTCCGCAGCGCGAGACAACCCCGTTCTATCCGCGCAGCCCCTATGCGGCGGCCAAGCTCTATGCCTACTGGATCACGGTCAACTACCGCGAGGCCTATGGCATCCATGCCTCCAACGGGATCCTGTTCAACCACGAAAGCCCGCTGCGCGGCGAGACCTTCGTCACCCGCAAGATCACCCGCGCCGCCGCCGCGATCGCGCTGGGGCGGCAGGACACGCTCTACCTCGGCAACCTCGATGCCCGGCGCGACTGGGGCCATGCCCGCGAATATGTCGAAGGGATGTGGCTGATGGTCCAGCAGGACGAAGGCGACGATTATGTCCTGGCGACCGGCGAGACCTCCACGGTGCGCCAGTTCGTCGAATGGTCGTTCGCCGATGCCGGGATCGAACTCGACTGGCGCGGCTCGGGCGTCGCCGAACAAGGCTTTTGCCGCCAGACCGGCGCGCTGCGCGTCGCTGTCGACCCGCGCTATTTCCGTCCGACCGAGGTCGACCTGCTGATCGGCGATCCCAGCAAGGCGCACCAGAAGCTTGGCTGGCAGCACCGGACCTCAGTGCGGGATTTGGCGCGTGAGATGGTTGCGGCCGATCTGGCATTGGTCCGGAGTGGAGCCGGAGCGGGGGCAGCCGGGTGAACCAGGTGCAGCCCCGAATCGCGGTGCTGATGACGTGCCACAACCGGCGCGATTTGACCCTTGCCTGTCTGCGCCTGCTGCAAAGACAGGACCTGTTCCAAGGCGAAGATCTGTTTCTGGTCGACGATGGCTCAAGCGACGGCACCGGCGCAGCGGTGCGCGCGTTAATTCCAGCGGCGAACGTCATTGCCGGCGATGGCTCGCTGTTCTGGAACGGCGGCATGCGACTGGCCTGGCAAGAGGCCAAGGCCCGGGGCGGCCATGACTTTTACCTCTGGCTCAACGACGACGTCGCCTTGGGCGACGATTGCCTGGCCATGCTGGTCGCCGATGCCGACGCCAGCGCGCCGCGCGGCGAGCCGGTGATCGTGGCGGCGGCAACCATAGAGCCCGGCGGGAGCCGGATCACCTACAGCGGCCAGCGCCGCACGCGAGCCGACCGGCCCTTGCGGCTGAGCCTGCTTGCGCCGGTCGGCAACCCGATCCCGGCCGACACCGTCAGCGGCAACATCGTGCTGGTCTCGGCTGCGGCCGAGCGGGTGCTGGGCAACCTGCTGCCCGATTTCGAGCATATCTATGGCGATCTCGATTATGGCCTGCGCGCGCGCATGGCCGGCGTTCCGGTGCTGCTGGCCAGTCGTCCTGGCGGTACGTGCGCGGCCAACGCCACGACGGGTTCATCACTCGACCCGGAGCTCTCGTTGTTTCGGCGGCTGGCGCTGTACCGCGCAGAGACACGCAAGATCCATGGCCGCGACTGGCGGCGGTTCGTGGCCCTGCATGGCGGCGGGGCGGCGGCGCAACTGGGACACTGGCTGATGCCTTACCTGCGCTTGCTGCTGGCCCGGCCCAACCGCCATGCCGCCAGGATCATTTCCGGGAAGGACGGCGCGTGAGCTACGAACTGGGCGGCAAGCGGGTCTGGGTCGCCGGGCACAACGGCATGGTCGGCGGGGCGATCGTCCGGCGACTGGCCAGCGAAGGCTGTGAGGTGCTGACCGCCGGACGGAGCGAGCTCGATCTGACCGACCAGCGCGCGGTGCTGGGCTGGATGCACAACAACCGTCCGCAGGCGGTGTTCCTGGCCGCGGCGCGGGTCGGCGGGATCCAGGCCAACAACACCCGGCCGGTCGATTTCCTGCGCGACAACCTGATGATCGAGACTGCGGTGTTCACCGGGGCCGAATCGGTCGGGGTCGAAAAGCTGCTGTTCCTGGGCTCCTCCTGCATTTACCCCAAGCATGCCGCGCAGCCGATCACCGAAGAAGCGCTGCTGACCGGGCCGCTCGAGCCGACCAACGAATGGTACGCGATCGCCAAGATCGCCGGGATCAAGCTGGCCCAGGCCTATCGCCAGCAGTTCGGCTGCGACTACATCAGCGCGATGCCGACCAACCTCTATGGCCCGGGCGACAACTATGACCTGGCCGGCAGCCACGTGCTCCCCGCGCTGATCCGCAAGGTCCACGAGGCCAAGGCCAGCGGCAGCGCGGTGTCGGTCTGGGGCAGCGGCAGTCCCTTGCGCGAATTCCTTTACGTCGACGATTGCGCCGATGCCTGCGTCCACCTGATGACCGGCTATTCGGGCGCCCTCCACATCAATGTCGGTTCGGGTGAGGAAATCTCGATCCTCGATCTGACCCGGCTGGTGATGGAGGTGCTGGGCCATGACGGCGAGATCGTCACCGATCCGTCGAAGCCCGACGGCACGCCGCGCAAGCTGATGGACAGCTCGCGGCTCAAGGCGCTCGGCTGGTCACCAAAAGTCGGGCTGCGCGAAGGCATCGCGAAGGCTTATGCCGCCTTCCTCGCTGGCGAGGGACGCGGCCTGTAACGCTGGATTGAGGTCAGGAAAGCCCTTCCCCCTGGGGAAGGGATGGGGGGCAACGCTGGCCTCGGAACCCCCACCCCCAACCCCTCCCCATCGGGGAGGGGAGACAGACCTCGCCAGCCTATGGTTCAAAGTTTGGCGAGCAAGTCTTCGGACGACAGGTCAGTCGGATCGACGTGGCCTTCGGGATCGGGATGGATCAGGATTTCGACTCCGGGGAACTCCCGGCCCAGGATCGCCTCGACCTCGTCCATCACCACGTGGGCCTGTGCCACCGTCATCTGCGGATCGACCGCGAGGTGGAACTGGACGAAGTCACGATCACCCGAGGTGCGGGTCCGCAGATCGTGCAGGCCCTTGATTTCGGGATGACGCGCGACGGCTTCGAGGAAGGCCGCCTTGCGCGCCTCGGGCCATTCGTGGTCCATCAGCTGATCGACGGCTTGTTGCGATGCACCCCAGGCCCCCCAGCCCAGCCACAGCGCGATCGCCAGGCCGAACAGCGGGTCGGCCCCGGAAATTCCGGCGTATTGGTCCAGCGCCAGCGCGGCAATCACCGCCAGGTTGAGCAGCAGGTCCGACTGGTAGTGGACATGGTCGGTGCTGATCGCGAGGCTGCCGGTCTGGCGGATCACCCGGCGCTGCCAGGCCAGCAGCGCGAGCGTCGCCACCATCGCGATCACCGATACCGCAATTCCGCCCTCGGCCCCTTGCGGGCGGGTTCCGGCAAGCCATTGCTCGATCGCCCGGAACGCCAGGCTGAGCGCCGAAATCGAAATCAGCACGACCTGGAACATCGCTGCCAGTGCCTCGGCCTTGCCGTGGCCGAAGCGGTGATTGGCATCGTCCGGCTGGGCCGCGACCCACACCCCGGCGAGCGTCGCCAGGCTGGCGACCAGATCGAGCACGGTATCGGCGAGGCTGCCGAGCATCGCGGTCGACCCGGTTGACAGCACGGCCCACAGCTTGAGCGCAACCAGCAGCAGCGCGACCGAGATCGAGGCCAGCGCGGCACTGCGGTTGAGGGCGGCGTTGCTGCTCATGGATACAGCAGCGTGCTGCTCCAGCCGCCGTCGGGCAGCCGGGTGAAACGGCGGCGCTCGTGGAGCCGGAACGGCCGGTCGAGCCAGAACTCGAACGCGTTGGGGGTCAGGCAGAACCCGGTCCAGTGCGGCGGGCGCGGGACCTTTCCGACCAAGTGCCGGGCGGTCGTCTTGGCAATCTGGGCGAGAAACTCGCCGCGTGAGGACAGCGGTGCCGACTGGTCCGAGGCGTGGGCGCCGAGCTGCGAATCGCGGCTGCGGCTGGCGAAATAGGCGTCGGCCATTTCATCCGGCACCGGGGCGATCGTGCCTTCGATCCGGATCTGGCGGCGTAGCGACTTCCAGTGGAACAGCATCGCCGCCTGGGGGTTGGCGAGCAGTTCCTGGCCCTTGCGGCTGTGGCTGTTGGTATAGATCACGAACCCGCCGTGCGGACCGAGCAGCTCGGGCCCGTGGTCCTTCATCAGCACCATGCGCAGCGATGGCATGGCATCGGGGGTGGCGGTGGCCAGCGCCACAGCCTCAGGGTCATTCGGTTCGCTTTGCTTCGCCGCCGCGAACCATTCGTCGAACAGCGCGAACGGCGCGGCATCGGGGATCGCGTTGGCGGCTTGGGTCTCGTCCATGGCCAGCGCATAGCCGCGCTGTCCGCGCGATGAAAGCGCGAGCGTCTCGCAACAAGCGGCGAACACCTTGCCCTAGCGGGTCAACACACCTAGCTAGGCCCCATGGCCGATCCCTATTCGATCCTTGGCGTGGCGCGCGGTGCGACCGAGAAGGACATCAAGTCCGCCTATCGCAAGCTGGCGAAGGAACTCCACCCGGACCGCAACGCCGACAACCCCAAGGCCACCGAGCGCTTCTCCGAAGTGACCCGCGCCTATGACCTGCTGTCCGACAAGGACAAGCGGGCCAAATTCGACCGGGGCGAGATCGATATCGACGGCAACCCCTCGATGGGCTTCGGCTATGGCGGCGGTGGCGGCCCCGGTGGCGGGTTCGGCGGGCGTGACCAGCGCGGCTTTCGGGCCGACGGCTTCGAAGGCATGGGCGGGGCCGAAGGCATCGACCTCGGCGATATCTTCGACGGCCTGTTCGGCGGGCGCGGCGGGATGGGCGGCGGTTTCGGCGCCGGGCAGCAGCGCCGCGGCCCGGCGCCCAAGGGGGCCAATGTGCAGTACAAGCTGGGGGTCTCGCTGCCCGATGCGGCGATGCTCGCGACCCAGCGGATCACCCTCGCCGATGGCAAGACCATCGATCTGAAGCTCCCTGCCGGGGTCGAGGACGGCACTCAGATGCGGCTCGCCGGCAAGGGCGAGGCGGGCCCGGGCGGCAACGGCGACGCGATCGTGGTGATCCACCTTCAGCCGCACGCCTTTTTCCGCCGCGATGGCGATAACCTCCGGCTCGACCTGCCGATCACCCTCGATGAGGCGGTCAACGGGGCCAAGGTCAAGGTCCCGACGCCCGATGGCGCGGTGATGCTGACGGTCGCCCCCGGGACCAGCTCTGGCAAGGCCCTGCGGCTCAAGGGAAAGGGCTTTTCGCGCAAGGACGGTACCCGCGGCGACCAACTGGTCACGATCGAGGTCCAATTGCCCGAAGCTGACGAGGATCTGGTCCGGCGACTGGACGGGTGGCGCGATTCGCGCAACCTGCGCAGCCGGCTGGGTGTCTGAGGCCCGCCCCGAAACATGGACGAGCGTCCCCTCGACAGCGATCATCGACCACCGCTGACCCTGCCCGATCTTTCGCCCGAAGCGCGGCGCAAGCGGGCCCGCGACCGGTTGAAGGATGCCTATGACGAGCATGTCGGGCCCGAAGGGCGGTTCTGGAATTCGCGCCCGTTCCGGGTGATCGCGCGGGTCTGGACCGGGGCCTATCACGATGGTTTCATCCACGCGGGCAATCTCGCCTATATGGCGATCCTGGCGTTGTTCCCGTTTTTCGTTACGGTCGGCGCGGTGTTCAGCCTGATCGGCGAGCAGGCCCAGCGCGAGGCTTCGGTCCATGCCTTCCTCGCCGCGCTCCCGCCGATCGTCTCGACCGCGCTCGAGCCGGTGGCGATGGATGTGATCGTGGCGCGGACCGGCTGGTTGCTGTGGGTTGGCGGACTGGTCGGGCTGTGGACGGTCGGGAGCCTGATTGAGACGATCCGCGACATCCTGCGGCGGGCCTATGGCACCCGCGAGACCCTGGCCTATTGGCGCTATCGGTTGATCTCGACCGGGGTGATCGTGGTCGCGGTCGTGGCCCTGCTGTTCGCGCTGATTGCCCAGGTCGCGATCGGGGCCGCGCAGGAAGTGATCCAGGTCGGGTTCCCGCGTTTTTCCGACTGGATCGACACCCTCGGCACCTCGCGGCTGGTCCCGGCGCTGATCATTTACGCCGCGCTCTATCTGCTGTTCCTGACCCTCACCCCCAGCACGTACCGCAAGCGCCGCTATCCCAAATGGCCCGGCGCTTTGCTGGTGACGGCGTGGTGGGCGGCGGTCAGCGCGGCACTGCCGGCGGTCCTGCACCGCTTTTTCACCTACGATCTGACCTATGGCAGTCTGGCTGGGGTGATGATCGCGCTTTTCTTTTTCTGGCTGGTTGGCTTAGGGATGGTGGTCGGCGCCGAACTCAATGCCGCGCTGGCCGAAAGTCCTGAAGAACAGGACCTGCTCGGCCGCGGGCGACACGAACAGCGGAGCCACGAAGCCGGCGGAAACGGGACGACGGGGAACAACGAATGACGGGATTGATGAAGGGCAAGCGCGGGCTGATCATGGGCCTGGCCAACGACAAGTCGCTGGCCTGGGGGATTGCGCAGAAGCTGCACGAAGCCGGGGCGGAACTGGCCTTTTCCTATCAGGGCGAGACCATGGAAAAGCGGGTCCGGCCGCTGGCCGAGCAACTGGGCTGCGATTTCCTGATCGATTGCGACGTCTCGACCGAGGCCGAGCTCGACAAGACTTTTGCCGTGCTCGCGGCCCGCTGGCCGACGATCGACTTCGTGGTCCACGCGATCGGCTTTTCCGACAAGAACGAGCTGCGCGGGCGGTATTGTGATACCAGCCTCGACAACTTCCTGATGACAATGAATATTTCGGCCTATTCGTTCGTTGCCGTGACCAGGCGCGCGGCGGCGTTGATGCCCGACGGTGGCTCGATCCTGACCCTGTCGTACTATGGCGCTGAAAAGGTCGTGCCGCATTATAACGTGATGGGCGTGGCCAAGGCCGCGCTCGAGACCAGCGTGAAGTACCTCGCCAATGACCTTGGTCCGGACAAGATCCGGGTCAACGCGATCTCGGCGGGTCCGATCCGCACCCTCGCCGCCAGCGGAATCGGTGATTTCCGCTATATTCTCAAGTGGAACGAGCTCAACTCGCCGCTGCGCCGCAACGTGACGATCGAGGATGTCGGCGGATCGGCGCTGTACCTGCTGTCCGACCTGTCATCGGGGGTGACCGGCGAGACGCATCACGTCGATGCCGGTTACCACGTGGTCGGGATGAAACAGGAAGACGCCCCCGATATCGCGCTATCCTGATCTGTCTCAGCGAGGCTGAGACAGGGCAACACCAGCCCACGCCCCCGGCCCAACCACCCGTTGAAGGTACCCTGTGGGTGGTTGGGCCGGGGGCGTGGGCCGGTGTTGCAATCCGCCGTCAGGCGGGACAAGGTCAGTTTTTCGGCTTGGCCGGGGCTGGCGCAGCTGCGTCTTCCTCGGCCTTGCGCCGGGCTTCCATCTGGGCTTCGATTTCTTCGACCCGCGACTGGGTGTCGGCGGCATCGGTATCGATGGTCGAAAGCCGCTTGGCCCGTTCCTCGGCGATCAGCTGGCCGAACTTGATATTGGGATCGGTCGCCTTCTCCCCGGCCGACTGCTTGAGCAGTTGCCCGGTGCACCCGGTGAATCCGCCCGGGCCGACCGGCGAGCAGCTCATCGTACCGGTCTTGCCGACCGTTTCGTAAGCGATAACCTTGTTGTTCCAGGCCTCGTTCGCCGGGCTGCTGCTCTGCCGCAGCGGTTCGGGAATGCGAAAGCGTTCGCCTTCGGCCTTGCGCGCGCAGACCGTAATCGTGTCGTTGCCCGATTCGGGGCATTTGTCGTCGCCATAGATGATCACCATGTTCATCTTGGGCTCGGGCGCAGCTTCCTGCGCGGCCACGGGCGCGGCAAGCGCCAGCCCCAGAACAAACGGAACAGCGGCAAACAGCGGGCGCATGGCGAAACTCCTGAACAATCGGCCCCCGATATAGGGGACCATGGCGCTGAATAACAGCTGAAGCGGCCCGCGCCTTGGCGTGGGTCAAAAAGCCGCTGGCGTCAGATTCGTTCCGCCAGCTTGATCGCCGCGCGGCAACCGAGCCGGATCGCGCCCGACAGCAGCGGATAGGCCGGGGCTTGTTCCGCCCCGTTGGCCAGCGCGGTATCGCGGTGCGCGCGCTCATCCTCGCGGAAGGCCTCAATCATGTCCGACAATTCGGGATCGCTGTCGCCCAGTTCGTCGAGCTGCTGGGTGTAATGGCGGTCAATCTCGGTCTCGACCGCGGCGGTGCAGGCCATTGCCGCTTTCGGCCCGATCAACGCGGTCGCCGCGCCGAGGGCAAAGCCGGCAACGTCCCAGAACGGCTGGAGCGCGGTGGGGCGGACCCCGCGCCGGGCCAGCAGCGCGTCGAGCTTGCGGCGGTGCACGGCTTCCTGTTCGGCCATGTGCTGGATTTCGCCCGAAATCGCGGACCGGTCACCCAGCACCGCGAGCTGCCCGGCATAGATCCGGGTCGCGCCATATTCGCCGGCCTGGTCGACCCGCAGCATCCGGTCCGCAGCAGCAGAGCTCATCGCTTCAGGCTCCCTTGCGCAAGTTGGCGAGGCCGATCAGCGCCAGCGGGACCGAGATCAGAAAGTTCCAGCCGGCCAGCGAGATACCGAAGAGGGTCCATGGCGCGACATCGCAGCGGATCACCGGGGCGTCCATGATCGCATCGAGCGCCGAGCCGCTGCCGACCTTGGCGGTGGTCGAACAGGCGGTCAGCCCTTCCCACCAGCCATATTCAACCCCGGCGTGAAAGCCGCCGATCAGCCCGCCGACCAGGATTGCCAGCAGCGCCAGTGCGGTCAGCACTTTGGCCGAGGGCCTGATCCAGCCGAGGACCGCGAACGGCAGCGCGGCAAACAGGGCATAGCGCTGCCACCAGCACATTTCGCACGGTGCCAGGCCAAAGCCGTATTGGCTGAGATAGGCCCCGCCGAGCAAGGCCAGCGGCACGCCCAGCGCGATCCGGCGCGGCAAGGCCGCCTGGTCGATCGAACCCAGCGCCATGAGCCTAGCGCTTCTTGGCCATCGCCGGCGGCGCGGTCCGGCGCAGGGTCTGAACCGCGTAGAACAGCTGGTAGTCCTTGATGCCCTTGGCCTTGATTTCTTCGGCGCTCAGCTTGAAGCGCGGGTCCTGCTGGCGGTCAGCCTCAAGCTTCTTGTCGTCCATCGCCACTTCGTTGACGAGGTGGCGGCGCAGATCGCTTTCGCGGATCGACAGTTCGGCCCGGCGACGCGCGTCGGGATCGGACAGTTGCGGCACGGCGATATCGGGAACGATCCCGCCTTCCTGGACCGAGCGGCCGAGCGGGGTGTAATAGCGCGCGGTGGTGATCTTGACCGCGCTGGTCCGGCTGCTGTCGAGGAAGAACAGCGACTGGACCGAGCCTTTGCCAAAGCTGCGTTCACCCATGATCACCGCGCGGCGCTGATCCTGCAGCGCTCCGGCAACGATTTCCGAAGCCGAAGCCGACCCGGAATCGATCAGCACGATCACCGGCAGACCCTTGGCCAGATCGCCCGGGATCATGCTCTCGGCCTTGAAGTATTCATCCTCGCTGGTGTTGCGGCCGCGCTGCGAGACGATATCGCCCTTGGTCAGGAAGATGTCGGACAGGGCGACGGCTTCTTCGAGCGCCCCGCCGGGGTTCTGGCGCAGGTCGAGGATGATGCCCGCCAGCTTGCCGCCCGATTGCTTCTTGAGATCGTCGATCGCCTTGGCCACGTCGGAGCCGACATCGGCGCTGAATTCGTTGACCGAGATTACCCCGACCCCGTCCTTGAGCTCCGAGGTGACCGGTTCGAGCTTGATCACGCCGCGGGTGACGGTGACGTCGAACGGCTCGTTCCGGCCCGCCCGGAAGAGCGTCAGGCGGATCTTGGTCCCGGCCTCCCCGCGCATCTGGGCCACGGCTTCATCAAGCTCGCCGCCATAGATCAGCTTGCCATCGAGGTGGGTGATGTAATCGCCGGCCTTGACCCCGGCGGTTTCGGCCGGGCTGCCCTTCATCGGCGCGATCACCTTGACCGCCCCGTCGTCCATCACCACCGACAGGCCGAGCCCCGAATAGTTGCCGTCGATCATCGTGTTGAGCCGCTGCATCGACGCGCCCGACAGGAACGACGAATGCGGGTCGAGCGACGACAGCATCCCCTCGATCGCGCCGTCTTCCAGCTTCTGGTCGTCGATCTTTTCGACATAGCGCAGCTTGACCAGCTGATAGACCGCGCCGAGCCGTTCGAACTGCGAAGATGAGCGGCCATCGACCGCGGCCAAGCCGGCGGTGGTGGCCGGAATCAGTGCCACGGCAGAGACCAGCGCGGTGGCGCGGAGCAGGGAAGCGAATTTCATCGGGCCAGGTGCCTCATGCAATTTTCAGCGCATCTTATCGCGCAGCTCAGGTTAACGCCAGATGGCGGATCGGACATGGGATCAGCGTTTCAGGAAGTCCAGCGGATTGAGTGGGCTGCCATCCTTGCGCAATTCCAGCGTCAGGACCGGGCGGCCCGGTCCCGCCAGGCCGAGCGGCGATCCGGCCAGCACCGCGCGGCCGACCCGGGTGTCGAGCGCGGCGAGGCCAGTAATCAGCGAAGTCCAGCCGCCGCCGTGTTCGATGATCACGATCGTGCCATAGCTTTGATAAGGACCGGCAAACACCACCCGCCCGGCGCCCGGCGCAACCACTTGGGCGCCGCCGCGCGCCGCGATCGATATTCCGCGCGACTGGGCCCGCCCCGCGCCGCCATCACCGAACCCGGCCACCAGCCGCCCGGCCACCGGGAGCAGGTATTGCGTCGGAGCATTGGCAGGCGGCGCGGCAGTTTCGACCTGGGTCGTCAGGTTAGCATTCTGTGGCTGGGCCGGACGCAGCACCGGCCCCGGCAATGCAGCGAGCGAATCGCGCAACCGGCCGGCCTGGTCCAGCTGGCCGATCAGCCCGGAAAGGTCGCGGGCCTGTTCGGCCAGGGCCAGCGCGCGTTCGGCCTCGCGGTCGGCAAAGCCGCTGGCGCTGCGCGAATCGAGCCGCTGGCGGGCCTCGACCGCGGCGAGCTGCTGGCGGCGGGTGTTGAGCTCGCCCTGGCTGGCGCGCAGCTCGGCGCTGGCCTGGAGTGCCCCGGCCTCAAGCCGCTTGCCGCGTTCGAGCGCGGCGCGCAGACCCGCGGTCCGGCGCGCCACTTCGGGCAGCATCGTTTCGAGCACCGCGCGCAGATAGACCGCATCCTGCAGCGAACCGGGGCGCAGCAACGAAAAGATCGCCGGGCGGCGCGACAGGCGTTGCAGCGCGGCGGTGAGCTCGATCAGCGGGCGCTGGCGCTGGGCCAGTTCGGCGCGCAGCCCCTCGCGCTGCTGGCCGATCAAGCGGATCTTGGCTTCATTGGCGGCGATCCGGGCTTCTGATTCCTGGACCCGCGCGGCCAGGGCGGCGCCTTCCTGGGCGGTCTTGTCCGCTGCCGCGCTGGCGCTGGCAGCCTGGGCTTCGAGCGCTTCGGCGCGGGTCCGGGCGTCCTTGCCCTGGGCTTCGGCATTGTTGAGCGCGG
>CALCQB010000318.1 GCA_937897535.1 uncultured Novosphingobium sp.
ACACCGGCCCGCTCCCCCGGCCCGACCACCCACAGGGTAACCTTTAACGGGTGGTCGGGCCGGGGGAGCGGGCCGGTGTTGCCCCTGCATAAGCAGGATGACAACCCCCTTGACACAATGGAGTCATGTTATACTGTTACATCAATACCAACAGTCGCTCAGGCGCGACTCGGGCAAACCGGGCCGCCGGGCGATCCAGACCCAAGGAGAGCATGCCATGGCCTATGCCGATGCCACCCATACCGGCCGCAAACTCGGGACCGGAGCGGTCGTCCTGCTGATCGAGGCCGGGCTCGGCGTGGCCCTGGTCACCGGGCTGGCCGCGACCGGCTCGATCTCGCCGCGCGAAATCGTCAACACCTTCGATGTGCCCGAGGCCAAGCCGACCACGCCCCCGCCCCCGCCGGTCGACCGCACGGTCAAACGCGACGACAGCGTGATCGACAAGCCCGATACGCTGGTCAAGCTGCCGCCGGTCGGGTCGGGGCCGATCACCTCGACCGAGGATCTGGGCACTGGCAGCGAAGGCACGTCGGTGCTGGGCGAGGTCGCCTTCCCCACCCCTCAGCCCAGCATCACCCCGCCCCCGCTGTTCAAGCCCAAGAGCGCCGCGCCCAAGGGTGCGTGGAAGCAGTGGGTCACGACCAACGACTATCCCACCCAGGAACTGCGGATGGAGCACGAAGGGACCGCGCGCTATCGCCTCAGCGTCGACAGCGCCGGCAAGGTCAGTGACTGCACGATCACCGCCAGCAGCGGCTTTGCCGGGCTCGACCGGGCGACCTGCGATACCGTGAGGCGCCGCGCGCGGTTCGAGCCGGCAACCGACGAGGCCGGAGCCCGCACCGCCGGCAGTTTCTCCGGCGCGGTGACCTGGCAGATCCCCAAGGAATGAGGCCGTAAGGTCTGCCAGCCCTGCCCCGTCCGGCCCGATCCGGGCGGGGCAACCGCCATAGCGCAATTGTTCCCGCGGATAGATTTGCCATGCTTGCCCGGCCAACCGCGCTGCGCTAGCCCGACCTGACCGGGGCGAGTGCAACCTCCCGGTCAGGTGAAAGCCCAAGCGTTGCCTTTTCATGCAATCCGCCTTGCTGCGGAAGGAAAGGCCCTGGATGACTCCCGCTTCCCCCTCCCCCACTTTCGCCGAACTGGTCCGCGTTTCGGCGCGGATCGGCTGCCTCAGCTTTGGCGGCCCGGTCGGCCAGATCGCGCTGATGCACCGCGAGTTCGTCGAGGAGCTCGGCTGGATCGAGGAGGACGAATACCTCCACGCGCTGAACTTCTGCCACTTGCTGCCCGGGCCCGAGGCGCAGCAGCTCGCCACCTGGATCGGCTGGAAGCTCCACGGGACCAAGGGCGGGCTGGTGGCCGGGCTGCTGTTCGTGATCCCCGGTGCGCTGACCATTCTGGCGCTGTCGATCCTCTATGGCTTCGCCGCCCGGCTCGACTGGTTCGCCGCGCTGTTCCTGGGGATCAAGGCAGCGGTGCTGGCGATCATCGTCCAGGCGCTGCTGCGGATCGCCGGGCGGACCCTCAATTCCCCGCTCAAGCGGGTGATCGCCGCAGTTTCATTCCTCGGCCTGGCGCTGTTCGCGCTGCCGTTCCCGCTGGTGGTGCTCGGCGCGGGGCTGATCGGCGCGGCCGCTGCTGCACTCAATCCCGATCTGCTCGCGCTCAAGCCGATGACCAAGGCCCCGCCGACCGCGCCGCGCCCATGGGGCCATACGATCCGTTCGATCCTGATCGGCGGCGCGCTGTGGGCCGCGCCGCTGGTGGCGGTCTTCGCGCTGCTCGGGCCGGATCATGTGCTGTGGGACATCGGCACGTTCTTTTCCAAGCTCGCGGTGGTGACCTTCGGCGGGGCCTATGCGGTGCTGGCCTACATGGCCCAGCAGGCGGTCCAGGACTTCGGCTGGCTCAGCGCGGGCGAAATGGCTGACGGGCTGGGCCTCGCCGAAACGACGCCGGGGCCGCTGATCATGGTGACGCAGTATGTCGGCTACCTCGCCGCGTTTCGCTCGCCCGAACCGTTCAGCCCGGTCGTGGCCGGGGTGATCGGCGCCGGGCTGACCACCTGGGTCACCTTCGCGCCGTGCTTCCTGTGGATCTTCGCACTGGCCCCGTGGCTCGAGCGGCTCGAGCACGCCCAGCGGCTCAAGGGCGCGCTCAGCGCGATCACCGCCGCGATCGTCGGGGTGATCGGCAGCCTCGCGCTGTGGTTCGCGCTGCACGTGCTGTTTGCGCAGCTCAAGCCGGTCACGCTCGGCCCGGCGGCATTCGACCTGCCGGTGCTGACCAGCCTCGACTGGCGCGCGGCGCTGCTGGCGCTGGTTGCGGCCGGGCTGATCTTCGGCGCGAAATGGAGCGTGCTGCGGGTCCTTCCGGTCGCGGCGCTGGGCGGGCTGCTGCTCGGCACTCTTACCGGAATTTAACCCGCCAGGGCTAAGGCGGGAGGATGTCGGACAGCATCTTCCCGCCCGCAACCCGCGCGGCCTTTGCCGCGGCCTATCCCGCGCGCCCGGTCAAGCTGAACCATACCCTGCTCGAGCATCCGCTGCTGACGCTGGCGGCGCTGGCCGACCTGGCCGAGACGCTGCCCGCACACGAAATCGAGTTCAATCCGGGCGATCTGCCGATCGGGATCAAGCCGGAAGACGTGCCCAAAAGCACGCTGACCGTTGGCGAGACGATCCGCAATATCGGCCAGGCCGGATCATGGGTCGCGCTCAAGCGGATCGAGCAGGCCCCGGCCTATCGCGACCTGCTCCACGCGGTGCTGGGCCAGCTGGCCGACATCGTCGAGCCGCGCACCGGCGCGATGATGCAGCTTGAAGGGTTCGTGTTCATCAGTTCGCCGGCTTCGGTCACCCCGTTCCACTTCGATCCCGAACACAACATCCTGCTGCAACTGCGCGGGTCGAAGACGATGACGGTGTTCCCGGTCGAGGACGAAGCGATGTTCTCGGCCGACATTCATGAGCGCTTTCACCTCGGGCTGCATCACCGCAACCTCAGCTGGTTCGATGGCTATGCCGCGCAGGGGCAGGAATTTCCGCTTGCCCCGGGCGAAGCGATCCACGTCCCGGTCAAGGCCCCGCACTGGGTCAAGAACGGCGGCGAACCTTCGGTCTCGCTGTCGATCACCTGGCGCTCGGACTGGTCCTATGCCGAAGCCGACGCGCGGGCCTTCAACCACGTGCTGCGCAAGATCGGGCTGCGGCCCGCCAGCCCCGGCCCGTTCCCGGAGCAGAATCGCGGCAAGGCGCTGGCCTGGCGCGCGATGCGCAAGCTGCGCGGGGCGGCCTAGATTACCTAGCAATGACCTGCATTACCTTCCCCCTCTCCCCGGTGGGGAGAGGATATGGAGGCTTGGCAGCTAGCTGTCTGGCCGGAGTTGGCGTGGGGGTTCGACCCGGCTTGGCACGCAGCGTCGAGCCCCCATTCCCAGCTTCGCTAGCCGCTCAAGCGGCAAGCTGCGCTACCTCTCCCCGCCGGGGAGAGGTGGACTAACCGGCCCGCAAGCAAGCTGCGGCTTACTTGCCCCGCGCCTTGCCGCGCGCCTTGGCTTCGGCCTCGTCTGACTTTCGGGCCTGTTCGGCCTCCGCCTCGGTCGGCGCATAGTCGCTCGGCGCGCGGACGTAGACCCCGACGTTCGACAGCTCGAGCAGGTCGGCCCGGGCCCGCGGCGCGCGGGCGACCGGCAACTCGCTGGCCAGTGCGCGGGTATCGGCTTCCATCGTCACAACCCCGTCCTTGAGGCTGACCGTGCGGCGGATCCGGTAGAGATCGCCGACCGTCCGGTCGACCGCGTCTCCGCCCTGCAGGCGGAACCCCTTGCCGCCATACGGCAGCACGATCGTGACCTTGCTTGACCACCAGTCCGGATAGTTGAAGGCGAACGGCGCGTCGGTGTTGATTTCGCCTTCGCGGGCGATGTTGAAGCGCCAGCCGATCCGCGAACGATCGACCTCATACCAGCGGGCGCCAAGGTCGGAAGTCCATTCCATCTGGGCGGTGCCGGTCATGGTCAGCACGAAATCCCCGGTTGCGGGATCGGAGTAGGTCCCGACCTTGCCCGGCGCGATCGCATCGAAGCCGTCGCGCCAGACCTTGCGCAGCTCGCGGTTGCGCTCGGCCGCCGAAAAGCCGGCAAAACGCTGACGCACCGACGAGGCATCGGGGCCGGAAAAGCGCATTTCCGCCGTGGCCGGGGCCGGCACGTCGAGCCCCTTGCTGGCGTCGATCGACAGGGTCACCGCAGTGGCCGGGCGGGCCAGCGGTTCGGGCACGATCGCCACCAGCGCGCTGCCCGTGGCGGTCACCGGCAGGCCAAAGCGGTAGTTCGGCACCTCCAGCCGGTCGAGATGTTCGTCCCCCAGCCGGGTCCCGTCGAGCCAGTAGCTCTTGCCGTCGATCCTGGCCTCGACGATGACATGGTCGAACGCCTCCATCGCCGGCAGCCGCGCGCCGACCAGATCGCCCTCCTGGGTATGGACCAGCACCGGCCGGGCCTCGATCCCCAGTTCCTTGAGCAGCGCGACCAGCAGCACGGTCTTGCCCTTGCAATCGCCGAACCGGCGGGCCCAGGTCTGGTCGGCCTTGGCGGGTACGAACCCGCCGGCATTCATCCCCAGAAACAGGTAGCGGACCTGCTTTTCGACCAGTTGCAATGCCAGTTCGGCCCGGCGCTTGGGATCGCCCGACTGGGCCGCGATCCTGGCCGCCTCGGCCTTGACCGGGCTGCCGGGCGCAAGCGCGGCGGCGTCGGCATAAAGCGGCGAAAATAGCCGCGAGACCGATTGCCAGTCCTTGAATTCGGTCACTTCGACCGCGTTGACCACGGTGAACCGGCGCGGCGCATTCTCGGGCGCGCGCGGGGCGGTGCTGTCGAAGATATCGGCAACCAGTTCGGTCCCTTGCGCGGTCTTTTTGACCTTGGGCTGGAGGATTCCTGGAAAGGTCCGCCACTGGATCTGCTTGTCCTTGTTCCACAGCATCCGGACCCGGAACCGGCCAAAGGTCGCGCCGTCGCTCGGCCCGACCAGATATTCCGAAAAGCCCTGCATCGCCGGATCCCGGCGCACGACGGTATAGGCCAGTTCGACCACGTCACCCACCCGCAGATCCTCGGGCTGCATCGTCGCAGTCAGCCGCCCGTCAAGCATCGCGCTTTCCATCCGGGTTTCGCGCTGGATCACCTTGATCCCGCTGCCGTCGCCGAGCAGGTCAATCGGCTTGCCATCGCGCAGCACCCGGTACTTGTGGATCGTCAGCACCTCGAGGCTGGGGTCCCAATCGACCTTGAGCGTCCCCGAATCGAGCCCTTCGGCGCTGCCGATGATCCAGGCCACCCCATAGTAGGTCGCCTCGTCGTCCTTCGAAAACTTGACCTGGACATCGCCGAGCAGGTCGATCGTCGCCGCGCCATCGGCCGCGGCCGGCGCCTTGGGCAGCGGCGCGACATCGATCCAGGCTGGCGGCGGGGCGACCAACGGCCGCGCCATGCTGAGCGCAGGCACTGTCGAAACCGGTGGTGGAGAACCTTGCGGGAAGACACCGCCGGGGGCATCGGCCAGGACCAGCGCCGGACAGGCGATCAGAAACAGGGCAAGCTTCGAAAATCGCATAACAATCCCCCTGCGGCGCAGCTCACGCGGCAGCTCGCCAAGGCTTAAGGATTTCAGGAGCGCTGTCGAGGGGGCAGTTCAGCCCCGGGCTGGCATGACCCGGGACAGGAATTCGATCACCGAGGCATTGAATTCATCGTTGCGGTCGCCCGCCACCATGTGCCCGGCCCCGCGAATATCGACGATCTCCAGCGCCGGGATCCGGCGGCGCAGGTCGGCCACCCCGTCATCATCGACAATGTCGCTTTTCATGCCGCGGATCAGCAGGGTCGGGACCCGGTCGGTCCAGTCGGCAGCGTCCATCAGTTCGAGCAGAAAGCGCGGATCGCCCCGGTCCGACTTCATCCAGCGCGGATCCCAGTGCCACCGGTAACGATTATCGTCCCCCTTGCGCAGGTTCTTGTTGAGCCCGGACAGGTCCTTGGGCCGGGGCCGTTCGGGATAGTAGGCCGAAATCGCGTCCGCCGCCTCTTCCAGGCTGGCGAATCCGTCGGGACTGGCGGTCATGAAGGCGGTGATCTTGGCAACGCCTTTCGGTGACATCTTGGGGACGATATCGACTAGCACCAGTGCGGCCGGATCGAGCCCGCGTGACGCCGCGACCATCGCGGTGATCCCGCCCAGCGAGGCCCCGACCAGTGCGAACGGGCGCGAGCCGATCGCCGCCACCGCCGCCAGATCGTCGGCGCGGCTTTCCAGGCTGTAGTCGCCGTCGGGCGACCAGTCGCTGTCGCCATGCCCGCGCAGGTCGTAATTGATCGCGTAGTAACCCGCGTCGGCGAGCTGGTGCTCGGCCTTGTCCCACGAATGGCGGGTCTGCCCGCCGCCGTGGCCCAGCACCACCGTCGGCGCGCCGTTGCGCCCGGCCACGTCAGCGGCGATTTCAACCCCGGGGGCAACGGGAATGCGGATTGTTTCGGTGTGCATGGGAACGGACTTGAGCCGCCATGGCCGGGCAGGTCAAGCGGGAATTTAACCGCGCGATTAAGTTGCATTTGCCCGGTTCACGGGCGACGTTGGTTTACCCGGCCAGAAACGCGACCAGCGCCTTGACCTTCTTCTGCCGCCACTGCGGGGCGGGCGCGACCAGCCAGTAGCCGTGGCGGCTTTCGGCCAGTTCGCCCAGCGCCTTGATCCGGCCATTCTCCAGCCAGCTCTGCGCCAGCAGCACCGGTACGCGGGCCTTGCCCATCCCGGCAGCGGCGGCGGCGATCGCCTGGCCGGCGTCGCCGACGCTGAGCGGCGGGCTTTCGCAATCCTCACCTTCGGGGCTGGTATCGCCGGGCCAGCCGATCCAGCAGCCCTCACCCACGGCAACCCGGCCCGGTTCGCCCAGCGCGACCCCTTCCAGTTCGCCCGGCCCCTCGGCCCAGCGGATCGCGAGATCGAGGTTGGCTTCGGTGAAATCGGCGTCCTCGTCCGAGACCAGGGCGAACCGCACCTCGGGGTTGGCCTTGCGAAACTCAGCCAGCCGCGGGGCGAGCCAAGCCGAGAAGAATTCGCGCGGCGCGGCGATGGTATAGACGTGGCTCGATTGCCCGGCCTGCATCGCCCGCACCGCATCCTCGAAATGCAGGAACCCGCTGCGCAGCGCTTCGAGGCCGGCGCTGGCTTCGTCGGTCAGCTCCAGCCCCTTGGGGGTGCGGCGGAACAGCACGACGCCGAGCACGTCTTCGAGCGCGCGGATCTGCTGGCCGACCGCCGCCGGGGTTACCGCCAGCTCGTCCGCCGCGCGGGTGAACGACAAGTGCCGGGCCGCGGCATCGAACACGCGCAAGGCGTTGAGGGGCAGGTGGGTGCGCTTCATGGGCTGCGCGTCTAGCCCGCCGTCGCGGGCGCCGCCAGCGGGAAAAACGGGATCTTGACCTCGAACCGCTCGCCGCCGCTGCGCACGAAGGTGTAGTGCCCTTCCATGCTGCCCATCGGGGTGGAAAGCGGGCAGCCCGAGACATAGTCGTGGCTCTGCCCGGGCCGCAGCAGCGGGGTCTCGCCGACCACGCCTTCGCCCTCGACCAGGTTGACCATTCCGCGCCCGTCGGTGATCTTCCAGTGCCGGGTCGCGAGCTGAACGGTTTCGTCCGAGCCGTTCTCGATCCGGATGTGATAGACCCAGAACCACTTGCCGGCCTCGATCCGCGATTGCTCGGGCAGGAAATTGACCGCGACGCGCACGGTGATGCCGTCGGTGATCGCGGCGTGCTGGAACAGTTCCTTCATGCCGCCAAGATAGCGTCTGGTCCGGCCAGATCAATGTCTCTTGGGGAATACGATTGCATCGCAATTGCGGTTTCCACTGCAACTGATAGCCCTTCGCGCCATGCAACCTGCGCTTCCCGTGACTGAGCTGTTCCTGCTCGCGCTGATCATCATCTTCGCGCTGCCCTATGCCGTCTGGCGCTTGCTGCGGACCGATTACTGGGCGCCGCTGGTGGTGGTGCAGATCGTCGGCGGGATCATTCTCGGACCCGGCGTGCTCGGGGCAATTTTCCCGGGCTATTACGCCTTTGTCTTCGCTCCGCCGGTGATCGGCGCGCTGAACGGGATCGCCTGGTGGGCGGTGATGCTGTTCGTGTTCGTCGCCGGGCTCGAACTAGACCTCGAGGAAGCCTGGAAATGGCGCGGCGAGACCGGGCTGACTGCCGGGCTGGCGCTGGGCGTACCGCTGCTGCTCGGGGCCGGTGCGGCAGTCCTGCTGCTCAAATTCAGCGATCCGGCGGCCTGGATCGGGGCCAAGGGCCAGACCTGGCAGTTCATCGCCGGGGTCGGAATGGCCTGCGCGGTGACCGCGCTGCCGATCCTGATCCTGTTCCTGCAAAAGCTGGAAATCCTGCGCACCAAGTTCGGCCAGCGGGTGCTGCGCTATGCCAGCCTCGACGATGTGATGATCTGGGGGGTGCTGGCGCTGATCCTGCTCGATTGGGAGCGGGTCGGACGGCAGGCGGCTTATCTCGTCGGGTTCGGGGTCGCGGTCTGGCTGGTTCGCAAGCTGATCGCCGCGATCCCGCAGCGTGACCGCTGGTATGTCGGGCTGGTCTGGCTGGCGGCCAACGGCTACCTCGCCGACTGGTCCGGGCTGCATTACATGGTCGGGGCGTTCCTCGCCGGGGCGGCGCTCGACGCCAAGTGGTTCGGGATCGAGAGTATCGACCGGTTCCGCGATACCGTGCTGCTGGCGTTCATGCCGGTGTTCTTCCTCTCGACCGGGCTGCGCACCAGCTGGGACATGGGCGGCTACACCGCTTTCGCCGCCGCCGCGCTGCTGCTGACGGCGATGGTGGTGGGCAAGCTGGCGGGCGTCGGCCTGGCCGGCAAGCTGTTGCGCTGGCCCAAGGGCGATGCCTGGACGATCGGCTGGCTGCTGCAGACCAAGGCGCTGATCATGATCATTTTCGTCAACGTGCTGTTCGACAAGGCGATCATCACCAGCAGCGCTTTCACCGCGCTGTTGCTAGCCGCGATCGGCAGCACGATGCTGACGATTCCGGTGGTAACTCCGCTACTGCGCCGCGCTCCGCCGGCCTAGCTGTCGAGGACGTTCTCGGCCGGACAAGTCAGCGAGAAGCTGAACCCTTCCGGGTCATAGCGGCATGAAACTTCGCCGCGCAGCTTGCGGGCTGGCACTTCCTCGATGATCCGGCTGCCGAACCCGCGCCGCTGCGGGGGTGAGGCCGGCGGGCCCCCGCGCTCCTGCCAGGTCAGGCTGAAGCGGGCCTCGCCATCGCCCTCGTGCAGCTGCCAGGTGATCGCAATGCGCCCCTCGGGCACCGACAGCGCCCCGTATTTCTCGGCATTGGTGGCCATTTCGTGCAGCGCCATGCTGATCGATTCGGCCGCGCCGGTCTGGATGATGACAGCGGGTCCGCTCCGCTCGATCTGGTCGAGCCGGTCGCCCAGAAAGGCCAGCTGCGCCTCGATCAGTTCGCTCAGCGGCACTTCGCGCCACAACCGCCGGACCAGCACGTCCTGGTTGGCGGCCAGCCCGGCAATCCGCTGGCGCAACCGCGGCAGGAAATTGGCCGCATCATCGGCGGCGGTGCGTTCGGCCAGCGCCTGGACCACGGTCAGCAGATTGCGTGAACGGTGGTTGACCTCCATCAGCAACAGTTCGATCTGGCGCTCGGCCGCGCGCTGGTCGGTGATGTCGGTCGCGGTGCCAAACCAGCAGACCATCGCCCCGGCTGCATCGCGCAACGGGACGGCGCGCGACAGGAACCAGCGGTAGGTGCCATCGGCAGACCGGATCGGAAAGGTGTCTTCCCATTCGGTCCCGTCGCGCAGGCATCTGGAGACGTGGTCGGTCACCCGCGCGATGTGCTCGGGATGAACCACCTTGTGCCAGCCGGTGCCCTGAACCTCGGCCAGCGTCGTTCCGGTAAAGTCGAACCAGCGCTTGTTGTACCAGAACATCCAGCCTTCGGGATCGGCGATCCACGCCAACTGGGCGATGTTGTCGGCCATCAGGCTGAAGCGGGTTTCGACCTCGTTCAGGGCATTGCGGGTGCGGACTTCGCCGCTGATGTCCCGCGCGATCTTGCTGGCGCCGACGATCTCGCCGTTGCGGTTGCGGATTGGCGAGATCATCACCGCGATATCGACCAGACTGCCGTCCTTGCGCAGCCGCTGGGTCTCCATCCGCAGCGAGCCTTCGCCGCGCCTGACCGCTTCCAGAATCCGGTCTTCCTCGTCCTGGCGATCGGCCGGGATGATCCGGCGGATCGACTGGCCGATCATTTCCGCCGCGCTCCAGCCAAAGATCGCCTCGGCCGCCGGGTTCCAGCTCAGCACCTTGCTGTCGAGATCCTTGGCGACTACCGCGGCATCGGTCGAGTTGACGATGGCGGCGAACAAATTCGCGTAATCCATCGCCGCGAACATATTCTCTGCGCTGTCCATGCCCGCATACCTGCAACGGACTGGCGTTGCATGCAATCCTTAGCGCCCGATCGCTGTCAGCCCGCGGTCGAGGTCCTCGATCAGATCAAGCGGATCCTCAAGGCCGACGTTGAGCCGGATCATCCCTTCGCCCACCCCGGCCTCGGCCCGGCCTTCGGCCCCCATGTTGTTGTGGGTGGTGCTGGCCGGATGACAGGCGAGGCTTTTGGAATCGCCGATGTTGTTCGAGATATCGATCAGCTCGAACGCGTTGAGCATGGCAAAGGCCTCGGCCCGGTCGGCCAGATCGAAGCTGAAGATGTTGCCGAAGGCGTCCATCTGCCGGGCCGCAATCGCGTGTTGCGGGTGGCTCTCCAGCCCGGGATGCAGCATGCTGACCCCACGGCCTTGGAGGAACCGCGCGACCTGCATCGCGTTCTCGCTCTGCTTGTGGGCGCGCAGCGGCAGCGTCTCGAGCCCCTTGAGCACGACCCAGGCGTTGAAGGGCGCGGCGATCGGCCCGGTGTTGCGCTGGAACGGCATCAGCACATCGTTGATGAATTCACTGGTCCCGCAGATCGCGCCGAGCAGGACCCGGCCCTGCCCTTCCATCAGCTTGGTGGCGGAATAGGCCACCACGTCGGCGCCGAATTCGATCGGGCGCTGCAAGGCGGCGGTGGCAAAGGCGTTATCGACCACCGTGCAGATGCCCTTGCTCTTGGCGAGGCCGCAGACAAATTCCAGATCGACGATGTCCATCGTCGGGTTGGCCGGGGTTTCGAAGAAGAACACCTTGGTGTTGGGCCGGATCGCGGCCTCCCACGCGGCGTTGTCGCGCGCATCGACGATGGTCTTCTCGATCCCGAAGCGCGGCAGCAGATTGTCGACGATCCAGCGGCACGAGCCGAACGCCGCGCGGCCCGCGACGACATGGTCCCCGGCCGACAGCTGGCACAACAGCGCGCTGGTCATCGCCGCCATGCCGCTGGCCTGGGTCCGGCAGGCTTCCGAGCCTTCCATCATCGCGATGCGTTCTTCGAGCATCTGGACGGTCGGGTTCTGGAACCGCGAATAGACCATCCCGGGGGCTTCGCCCTGGAACCGCGCGGCGACCACTTCGGCGCTGTCGTAGCTGTAGCCCGAATTGATGAACAGCGCCTCGCTGGTCTCGCCCTGCTCGCTGCGCCAGGTTCCGGCCCGCACCGCACGGGTGGCGGCGCGCCATTTGGAAGTGATCGAGCGGTCCTGGCCAGTGGTGCGTTTCATGGTGATTGCGGCTTTAGGCAGGGCTTTTGACCAGGGCAAGCACCAGTTCCTCTCCATTTTTGGCGAATGCCACAAATGGGGAGGTGGATCGCAGCAGGCGAGACGGAGGGGTAATGGCGCAGGCGTCGCAACCCCTCCGTCATTTGCTGCGCAAATGCCACCTCCCCATTTGCGCTAACGCGAAAATAGGGAGGATCTATCATTGCGCAGCCCCGCCCCGCCCGATAGTCCCGCCCGCGATGCAGGGCCGCTTCACCACTGACCGGGATCCCGCCGCCTGGTGCGCGGGGATAGCATTGGCCTTCCTCGCGCTGGTCTGGTGGCGGCTGGGAATCCCGCACGAGATCTATTTCGACGAGGTCCACTACGTCAACGCCGCGCGCAAGCAGCTCGATCATATCCGGGTCAATCCCGAGCACCCGATGCTGGCCAAGACCGTGCTTGCGCTGGCGATCGAGTGGCTGGGCGACCGGCCGCAGGTCTGGCGGATTCCCTCGGCGATCGGCGGAGCCCTGGGGCTGTTCGGCTTTGCCCGGATGGTGTGGTTCACCAGCGGAAATGCCCGGGCGACGATCATCGCGGCGTTGCTGCTCGCCACTGACTTCTTCTGGTTCATCCACAGCCGGATCGCGATGCTCGACATGACCATGGCCGCGCTGGCGATGCTGGCACTGTGGCAGCTGACCGCCGCGGTGCGCCTGCCGCACCAGGGACGCTGGCGGCTGGCGCTCGGCGGGGTGTTGCTGGGGCTGGCGCTCGGGGCCAAGTGGTCGGTCGCGCCGGTCCTGGTGCTGCCGGGACTGGTGTTCCTGGCGCTGAAGCTGAAAGAACATCGGGGCAGCTTCCTGTTCGCCACCCACGGCGGCCCGGTGCCCGGGATAACACTCGCCGAAGCGGCGCTATGGCTCGGTCTGGTCCCGCTGGGAGTCTATTGGGCAACCTTCTGGCCGGCCTTCCATTGGGCAACGCGGCCGGTCGATCCCTGGGCCCCGATCGCCTGGCACGAGCACATGCTGATGCTGCAGGACAGCGTCAAGAAGCCACACCCTTACCGCTCGCAGTGGTACCAGTGGGTCGGTAACTGGCGGGCGATCTGGTATCTCTACAAGGACATCGAAGGGGCCCAGCGCGGGGTGGTGCTGATCGGCAATCCCTTCACGATGTACGCCGGGCTGGCCGCGCTGGCCTGGGCGCTGTTGGAAGGCGTCCGGCGCCGGCGCTGGGACTTGCTCGGGCTGTCCGCGCTCTATGCCGTGACGCTGCTGTTCTGGGCCTTGTCGGGCAAACCGATCCAGTTCCTGTACCACTATCTGCTGCCAAGCACCTTCCTGATGGCGCTGCTGGCGCTGGCGCTCGACGCCGCCTGGCGGCGCAGCGATCGCTGGCGCTGGCTGGCACCCGCCAGTCTGGTGCTGAGTTTTGCGATGTTCGCGTGGTTCTATCCGATCATTTCCGGTTGGCCGCTGTGCTGCGGCCGGCCCAGTTTCGAATTCTGGATGTGGCTTAGAAGCTGGCGTTAATCGCGCGGTTAAATTATCCTGGTCGCGACAGGGAGATTCGCCGACCATGACCAGTTATTCGCAGCCGCTCGATTTCGTGCGCGGACCCAGCCTGGCCAACCGCTTCATGCTGGCCCCCTTGACCAACTTGCAGAGCAATGTCGACGGCACGCTTTCGGATGACGAAATCCACTGGCTGACCAAGCGCGCCGAAGGCGGCTTCGGCCTGGTGATGACCGCCGCCGCGCACGTCCAGCGTCAGGGCCAGGGTTTTCCCGGCCAGCTCGGGATCTGGTCGGACGATCACCTGCCGCGCCTGACCGAACTGGCGACCAAGCTCCGCGCCAAAGGTGCGGTGTCCTCGGTTCAGCTTCATCACGCCGGAATGCGCAGCCCGGCCGAACTGATCGGCGAAGCCCCGCAGGGACCTTTCGCGGACCAGGAAACCGGCACCCGCGCGCTGACCACCGCCGAGGTCGAGCAATTGCGCGACGATTTCATCGCGGCTGCCGTCCGGGCCGAGCAGGCCGGGTTCGACGGGGTCGAGGTCCACGGGGCGCACGGCTATGTTCTTGCCCAGTTCCTCGATGGCGAGAACAACCGCCGCGACGACCGCTACGGCGGCAGCTTCGAAAACCGCAAGCGGCTGATCATCGAGATCATCGACGGCATCCGCAACGCCTGCCGCCCCGACTTCCAGCTCGGGCTGCGGCTCTCGCCCGAACGCTTCAACATCGACTTCGCCGAGGCAAAGGCCTTTGCCCGGGAGGTGATGGAAAGCGGCCAGCTCGACTATCTCGACATGTCGCTGTGGGATTGCTTCAAGCCGCCGGTCGGTGAACCTGATGACGCCGCCCCGCTGATTTCGCACTTCACCGCGCTGCCGCGCGGCACGACCCGGCTCGGGGTGGCGGGCAAGATCATGGACGCGGCCAAGGTCCAGGCCTGCCTCGATGCCGGGGCCGATTTCGTGCTGATCGGGCGCGGTGCGATCCTGCACCACGATTTCGCTGCCCGCTGTCTGGCAGACCCAACCTTTGCCGCCGCGCAAATCCCGGTAAGCGAAGCCCACCTCAGGGCTGAAGGTCTGGGCGATGCCTTCGTCAGCTACATGAAAAGCTGGAAGGGCTTCGTCGAAGAACCGGTCGACGCCTGAGCTCTAGTATTTGCCCCAGACGAACTTGCTCGACAGCGCGAAGTTCCAGACCGAGCCGAGCACGATCCCGACGATCGCCGCCGGATAGGGATTGAACCCCAGCCGGACCAGCGCGGTCGCTGCGCCGATGTTGGCGAGCAGGCCGAAGGCGCAGGTCAGCAGGAACCGGACCCAGCCGGTCAGCAACGGCACGAACCCGCGCAGCCGCTTGTCGGAATAGGTCAGTTCGTTGTTGAGCACGAAGTTGAAGGTCATCGCCACCAGCGCGGCGGTGGTCTGCCCGGCGATGAAGGCGGCTTCCTTGGGGTAATGGCTGACCGCGAACGCCTCGCCATAGAGGCCCAGCACCACGGCGAGAACCGCCATGTGGACCACCACGCCCAGCCCGCCGATCGTGCCGAACAGCGCGAACCGGGTCGGGATCCAGCGGCCCAGCCACTTGTCGTAGAGCCCGACCATGAATTCGAACACCACGGTCCGGTCGAGCTTCGATTCGCCCTCGGCCCGGGCGGCGAAGTTCATCGGCACTTCCTTGATCCTGAGCGGCGCTTCGACCGTGGCGAGGATATCGAGCAGGATCTTGAAGCCGACCCCCGACAGCCGGTGCGCATCGGCGCGCAACACTTCTGTCTTGAGCATGAAATAGCCGCTCATCGGGTCGCTCAGCTCGACCCCGGTCACCTTGTTGGCGATCCGGTTGGCAAAGTTGCTGGCCTTGACCCGGTCAGGCCGGCCCCACTCCTCGGTGCTGGCCCCTTCGGCGAAGCGGCTGGCATAGGACAGGTCGTACTCCCCGCTTTCGATCGCGGCGAGCATCTGCGGAAGCCGGTCGGGATCGTGCTGGTGATCGGCGTCCATCACCGCCACCACCGGTGCGGCGGTGGCGCACATCCCCTCGATCGCCGCCGAGGACAGCCCGCGCCGACCGATCCGCTGCAAGACCCGGACCCGGCCATCTTCCTGCGCGAGCGCGCGGGCCTCGTCCGAGGTGCCATCGGGGCTGTTGTCGTCGACGATGATCGCTTCCCAGGCAATATCGCCCAGCGCCTTGTCGAGCCGCTCGACCATGCCGCGCAGGTTGTTGCGCTCATTATAGGTGGGAAGGACAACGCCGAGCCGAAGGGTCATGTCACAGTCTTTCGAGGATTGCGTCGCCGATGGCAACCGTTCCGAGGCTGCCGCCCAGATCGCCGCCGCGCACGCCGTCGGCCAGCGCCGCCGCCACCGCCGCCTCGATCCGCGCCGCCTCTGCCTCAAGCCCGAGCGAATGTCGCAGCAGCATCGCCGCCGAAAGCACCGTCGCCATCGGATTGGCCAGGCCCTGCCCGGCAATGTCTGGGGCGCTGCCGTGGATCGGCTCGTACAGGCCCAGTGATCCTTCGCTGAGCGATGCCGATGCTAACAAACCAATCGAACCTACGCACATAGACGCCTGATCTGACAGGATATCACCGAACAGGTTGCCGGTCACTACCACGTCGAACTGGCCCGGATTGCGGACCAGCTGCATCGCGGCGTTGTCGACATACATGTGGCTGAGTTCGACATCGGGATATTCGGCCGCAACCTCGATCACCACATCGCGCCAGACCTGGCTGGTTTCGAGGACGTTGGCCTTGTCGACCGAGCAGAGCTTGCCGCGGCGGCCCCGCGCGGCCTTGAACCCGACATGGGCGATCCGGCGGACCTCGTCTTCGGCATAGGCCATCATGTCCCAGCCCTGGCGGCGGCCATCAGGCAGGATTCGGATGCCCTTCTCCCCGAAATAGACATCGCCGTTGAGTTCGCGCACGATCAGCAGGTCGATCGCCGAAGCTACTTCAGGTCGCAGCGCAGAAGCATCTTCCAGGCCCTTGAAAAGCTTGGCCGGACGCAGGTTGGCGAAAAGCCCAAGTTCCTTGCGCAGCCCGAGGATCGCCTGTTCGGGGCGGAGGTGCCGGTCGAGCCCGTCGCAGTCCGGATCGCCGACAGCGCCGAACAGGATCGCGGCGGCATTGCGCGCGATCGCCAGCGTTGCGGGCGGCAGCGGGTGGCCGTGGTTCTTGTAGGCGATCCCGCCGACATCGGCCTCGACCAATTCGAGGCCCGGCAGGTCCAGCGCCTTCAGGACGCGCACCGCCTGACGGGTTACTTCGGGGCCGATGCCGTCGCCGGCGAGTACTGCAATCTTCATGGAATGTGTCCGCCCTTACCCGATCCGCGCCAGCCGCTGTCGCAAGATGGCGCGCGCGCCCATAACATCGCCGGGCCGATCTGCAAGCAGGTAGCGCTCGAGCCTCGACCCGAGCACATCGAATTCAGCCAGTCCGGCGGCGGGATCGGGGGCCGCGCCGCCATAGCCAAGCTCGCGCAGCACCAGCATCTCGTAGGCGATCAATCCCGGCAGCCAGCCCCGCGCCGACGGGGCGTGGCAGACCGCATCGAGCAGGCCCGACAATGCAGCGTAAAGCGAGGGATAGGCCTGCCGCTCGGGCAGGACGGCGGCGGGCAGCGTGGTGACCCAGCCGATCGCGGCGGCGGGCAGCGGCTCGGCCAGCCACGGCGCGCGGCTTTCGAGCAGTTCGATCCGGCCAAACGGCAATTGCGCCTCGTTCTTCCAGCGAAGATCGGCGGCGACAAGATTGCCCGGGATCAGGACCGGGCGCAGCTGGCGCCCACGGCCGCCAGCCACATAGCAGGCCATCACCCCGTGCCGTTCGGTCAGCAGCCGGGCAATAACCGCCGTTTCACCGTGAGCCCGGCTCGCGCAGACAATGGCAGGCTCGCGCAGATCCATGCCTGCGCTGTGGCCGCTTGGCCGCGCGGGCGCAAGCTCAGCAGTTGCCGTGCGCTGTCTCGGGCACAGCTACTGCAGCCGGCGAGGCATCGGCATCACGCTCCGCCAGCTTATCCTGGGCTACCAGCGGGTTCTCACGCCGACCCATGGTCCAGTTCTTGCCGAGCCGGACCTTGTGGTTGGGCGCGCACCAGATCTCGCCAGTCTCGTCGATCGCGGTGACCCAGATCAGGTTATGCTCCTGACCATAGTCGATCATCCCGATCGCATAGCCATCCCCTTTGCCGAGGACGTGGAGCGGAATTGTCGGATTGAGCTGGGTGAACATGCGGACCTCTTGTGTCCCGGTTCAACCCCTTGGCCGGAAATCGGTTCCCGTCAGGCCTTCTTGGCCTTGGCCCCAAGCGCCGCTTCGAGCGCGTCGATCCGGGCTTTCAGCGCTTCGTTTTCTTCGCGGGCCTTGGCGGCCATCAGCTTGACCGTGTCGAATTCCTCGCGCGAGACGAAGTCGAGCCCGCCGAGCCCTTCCTTGACCCGCTCGCGCGCGGCATCGCGGGCTTCGCGGCCCATTCCGGCTACGGTTCCAGCCGCGCTGTTGAACAGCTTGGCAATATCGGCGATCAGGGGGTTTTCGCTTTGCATGGTCGTTAAATGGGCCCTTGCGCGGCGCGGATCAAGCCCCGACGTTGGCCGCGACGAACTGCCAGTTGAGCGCGGTCGCGAACAGCACCCAGGCCAGGTACGGGAACAGCAGCCAGGCCGCCAGCGGACGGACCTTCCAGAACAGCACCACCGTAACAATTACCGCCAGGTCGATCGCAACCAGCAGGTACAGCGCCGGCGTCAGCAGGTGCATGCCGAAAAACACCGGCGACCAGGCGAGATTGAGCACGAACTGGACCAGGAACACCATGATCGCCAGCCCCCGGCCCCGGGCCCCGCGCGCGGTGACCACCATCGCCAGCGCCACCCCCATCAGCAGGTACAGCGCGGTCCAGACGATCCCGAAAGTGGCCGGCGGCGGATAGAGCGACGGCTTTTCCAGCCCCATGAACCAGGCATTGTTGGCGCCGGAACCGCCCATCAGGCCCGAGGTCGTGCCGAGCAGCAGCAGCAACGGCGCCAGAAACAGCGACCAGCGCAGCAGGGCCGCCCGCAATTGTCCCGGAGAGGCAAGTTCACTCATCGAAAAACCTCGAATCAGAGCCGATTAGGGGATGAGTGTGGCGGCGCGGTGCAGCGGTGGCAATGCGCTAGTCGCCGCCGCGGTGCGCCGAAATGAGAAACTCGATATTTCCTTCCGGCCCCTTGATCGGGCTTTCGACGATCCCCTGAACCTGCCAGCCGCTGCTCTCGAGCCAATCGCGGACCTCGGCGCAGACCCGGTTGTGGAGTTCGGGATCGCGGATCACCCCGCCCTTGCCGACCTCACCCCGGCCAACCTCGAACTGCGGTTTGATCAGCGCGACCAAGCGGCATTGCCGTGCGGCCAGTTTCAGCGGGACTTCCAGTACCTTGGCCAGCGAAATGAAACTGGCGTCGCAAACCACCCAGCTGCACGGCGCATCGATCTGGGTGGGGGTCAGCAGCCGCGCGCTGGTCTGTTCGAGCACGGTCACGCGCGGGTCCTGGCGCAGCTTCCAGGCGAGCTGGTTGGTCCCCGAATCGACCGCGAAGACGTGGCTTGCGCCCTTGCTCAGCAGCACGTCGGTGAAGCCGCCGGTCGAACTGCCAATGTCCATCGCGGTGACCCCGGCCGGGTCGAGCCCGAACGCTTCGAGCGCATGTGCCAGCTTGATCCCGCCGCGCGAAACCCACGGATGGTCGCGTCCGCGCACCTCGAGCGGGGCATCGGCCGGCAGGGTTTGGCCCGATTTGACCAGCTTGGTTTCACCCGAAAACACCGTGCCCGCCAGCACCAGCGCCTGGGCGCGGGTCCGGCTCTCGGCCAGGCCGCGCTCGACCAGCAGCTGATCGACGCGGATTTTCAGCACCTTGCTCATCGGCCCGGCTCCTCCCATAGAAGGGGCGTGAAGGCAATCTTTCCCCTTGTTGTGCTTACGCTGGTGTTGAGCGCTTGCGCCGCCGCGCCCAAGCCCCTGCCCGCCCCACGACCGGTGGTGGTCCAGCCCCGCCCGGCGCCCGTGCCGCAGCCATTGCCGAGGCTCTCGACCGACTGGCGCGATGCGGCGCAGTCTCCCGGCACCTGGTCCTGGGCGATGATCGCCGGGCGTTCGACCGCCAGCTTCGGCCCCACCGGATCGGCCCGTCAGGTGACGCTGAGTTGCGACCGCGCCAGTGGCCGGGTGCTGCTCGCCCGCGCCGGTACGGCCAGCGCAGCGGTACCGATGGCGGTGGCGACCACGACGGCGCGCCGGCCGCTGCTGAGCGACCCGGCCTTGGGCGTCTCCGGCTGGCTGGTCGCGGCGCTGCCGGCGCGCGATCCGCTGCTCGACGCGATCGCCTTTTCGCGCGGCCGGTTCGCGCTCGAGACCGCCGGGCTCGCCACGCTGTACCTCCCGGCCTGGCCCGAAATCAGCCGGGTGATCGAGGATTGTCGTTAGCGCTGTGGAAAACCGACCGGGGCAAGGCCGAAGCGACGGATTCTGACAGCAAAAAAAATCATTGCAAGACTTGTTGATTGGGCCGGAATGATTCACACCTATGCCCAAGGACGGTACGGAAACGGGTCGTCCGAGCTTCCGGCAGGAAGTGATTGGCTCTAACAGCGCGAAAGGAGGTGACCGATGTCTCATGGTTCAGCAGGGAGGTCGGTAATCCGCAGCATGGAGCATTATCGCTGAATTTCGATTTCGCGATAAAGGCTTCGTGAGCGGCGCTTCCGGCCGCTGACCATGCGAAGGGCGGTTCCCGGGTTACCGGGGCCGCCCTTCTCATTTTTGGGCCTGGCAGGCCCTTGGGGGCGGTTCCCGGGTTACCGGGGCCGCCCTTCTCATTTAAACCGTCCTAGTCCCGCCAGTTGATGTACAGCTGTACCACCCGTGGCCGCGCGGCGCGCAACCGGGGGTCATTCGAACTCAGCAGC
>CALCQB010000319.1 GCA_937897535.1 uncultured Novosphingobium sp.
CGAAGACAGCGATGCGGGCGGGGACGCGGTGATGCAGGCCGATATCCTGCCGATGCGGCGCGGCATCGCGGCGGCCAAGCCCTATCTGCTCAAGTCCGAGGCCGGGTCGATCGTCTGCATGAGCTCGACCGGCGCGGTCGAGGAATTCATGGGGGTCCAGCCTTACAATGCGCTCAAGGCCGCGGTGATGGTCTATTCGGCCGGCCTGGCCCAGAGCCTCGCGGCAGAGGGTGTGCGGGTCAATTGCATCACCCCAGGTCCGGTCATGACCGATGACGGCCCATGGGCCTACATCAAGGAAAACATGAAGGAATTCTATGACGGGATCATGGCGCAGATCCCGATGGGCCGGATGACCACCGGCGAGGAACTGGCCAGGACCATCGCCTTCGTCGCCTCGCCCGCGTGCAAGGCGATGACCGGTGCCAACGTCGTGGTCGACGGCGGCTCTACCAAGCGGGTCCAGTTCTGATCATGGCCGGACCGCTCGGCATCCAGGGTATCCATCACATCGGCGTTTCGGTGCCGGATATCGCCAAGGCGCGTGAATTCTACATCGACCTGCTCGGTGCGGTCGAGGAAGTCGCGCCGCTGGAATGGAGCGGCAATCCGTTCATCGACGAAATCGTCGGCCTTCAAGGCAGCGCCGCCAGCCAGTTCCTGTGCCGGCTTGGCAATACCCATATCGAGGTGTTCGAATACCACAGCCCGCGCTCAGCCCCGCAGGAGCCGGACCGGGGGGTGAACAATTTCGGCTATACCCATTTCGCGCTGCAGGTTGATGATATCGCGGCCTGTTGCGAACGCCTCAAGGCGGCCGGGATTCGCCTCCACACCGAACCGGCGCTCGAAGCGATCACCACCCATCCCGACGGCAGCAAGACCGGTTACGCCGCGACTTATTGCCGCGACTGGTTCGGCAACGTGTTCGAACTGCTCGAAATCCATGCCTGCGCGGATATGACCCGAATCTGATCCGGCTCAGGCGATCTGCAGCACCAGCTTGCCGGTGTTGGCCCCGCTGAACAGCCGCATGAACGCGGCATAGCTGTTCTCAAGTCCGTGCTGGAGATCCTCGTCGATCCGCAGCCGGCCCTCGGCCATCCACTGCGCCATCTGTGCCCCGCCTTCGGCAAAACGCGGGGCGTAGTCCATGATCAGATAACCATGGATCGTCGCTTGTTGGGCGAGCACTTGCCACAGGTTGCGCGCGCCAAGCTTTTCGGGTGAATTGTATTCGCTGATCAGCCCGCACAGCACGATCCGTGCCCTCTTGGCGAGGTTGAGCAATTCAGCATCGAACACATCGCCGCCGACGTTCTCGAACACGATATCGGCACCACCAGGCGCGGCAGCGCGGATTTCGTCGGCAAGTGCAGCCACCGATTTGCCCTTGTAGTCGATCGCAACATCGAACCCGTAGTCCTCGATCAGGCGGCGACATTTTTCGGCGCCACCGGCAATGCCGATCACCCGGCAGCCCAGGATCTTGCCGATCTGGCCGGCCGCCGAGCCGACCGCTCCGGCCGCGCCCGACACCAGCAATGTCTCGCCGGCCTTGGCCTTGGCCACTTCGATCAGGCCGAAGTAGGCGGTCAGCCCGACCGCGCCCATCGCCGAGAGAAACTTCGATGGACTATCGACCTGACCGGGGTCGATCTTCATCGTGAAGCCGCCCGCCAGGCCCACCGAATAGTCCTCCAGGGCACTGAGCCCCATCACCCAGTCGCCGGGCTGGAACTCCGCCGTATCCGAAGCATGGATCACCCCGACCGTGGTCGCCCGGACTGGATCGCCGAGCGCAATCGGCGGCATGTAGCTGGGCGCATCGTCCATCCAACCGCGCTGGGCCGGATCGAGCGAACAATAGTGGTTGCGCACCACGAAGCCGCCCGGCGGCGGGGTCGGCACCGGTTCCGAGACCAGGCTGAAATCCGCCGGCACCGGACTGCCGTGGGGACGCCGGACCAGCAGAAATCGGCGATTGATAGTCATGGGCAGGCTCCTAGTTACCGTCTTGCTCGCCCGGTTCGGCGGCCTCTGCACCTGTGACATTTGGCAGTAATCGCTTCCGGCCTGATCGCCTAATCCAGCCTAGGAGCAACGATTCCGACAAACTTTCGGAACGGGGAGAGCAACGACCATGGCTATCAATTCACGATTCGCACGCACCTTTGTGGCGACCGCCCTTTCAACATCCGCGCTGATTGCGCTGGCCGCACCGGCCCAGGCGCAGCAAGCTGCACCGGCCGATGAAGAGGCCGCCGACAGCGGCGAGATCATCGTTACCGCCCGCCGCCGCGACGAGACGCTGCAGACCACCCCGATCGCGATCACCGCGGTCAATGCCGCCAGCCTGGAAAACAAGGCCTCGGTCAACATCGGCGACTTGCAGGGTGCCGCGCCGGGCCTGCTGATCACCCAGCAGAACTCGGGCGCCCAAGCCGCCAACCTTTCGATCCGCGGCCTGACCTATGCCGACATCGAAAAATCACAGACCCCGACCGTCGGCGTGGTGATCGACGGGATCACGATCGGCACCAACACCGGTCAGCTGATCGATTCGTTCGATATCGAACAGATCGAAGTGCTGCGCGGTCCGCAAGGCACGCTGTTCGGCGCCAACACCATCGGTGGGGTGCTCAACGTCCGCCGGACCAAGCCGACCATGCGGACCGGGGTCAAGGTCGAAGCGAGCTATGGCCGCTGGGACACCTGGGCGACCAAGGCGATCGTCAACCTCGGCAACGAATCCAGCTTCGGCGCGAAGCTGTGGTACATGCACAACCAGACCGACGGCTATTACTTCAACCTTCCGCTCAACAAGCGCGGCGGGTGGAGCAAGGGTGACAGCTATGGCGGCAGCGTCCTGTTCAAGTCCGGCGATTTCGACGCGCAGTTGACAGTGGAACAGACCGAACAATCGTTCGACCCGGTGGTGTCCAACCTGGTCAATTCGACTGAATTGTTCTGCGGGTTCGAGCCGGTGTTCCAGGGCCAGAACCAGTGCGGCCGCAACAACACCACCGACCTCTACACGATCTTCACCTTGCCTTCGTCGAGCCATTATCGTGCGCCTTCGGCGACGTTCGAGATGAACATGAACCTGGGCGAGATCAAGCTGACCGCAATCACCGGCTGGCGTCATTCGGTCGAAGCCCAGACTCAGGACTATGATGGTTCGACCACCGATCTCTACTTCACCGACCGCCGCCAGCACTACACCCAATGGAGCCAGGAACTGCGCGCTTCGGGCAAGCTGTTCGACGGCTTCGATTATGTCGTCGGTGGCTACTACTTCAACTCGAAGTACGATCTGACGCAGTGGTCGCGGGTGTTCGGTTTCGACCCGACCACTCCGCCGACCTTGTTCGACCGCAATTCGCAGCACGTCGAAGGCAAGACCGAGAGCTACGCGCTGTTCGGCGATTTCAACTGGGCCCTGACCGACCAGCTGCGCCTCTCGTTCGGCGGGCGGTGGAGCCATGACAACAAGAAGCTGAGCAACGGCTTTGCACCCAACGTGCTGATCAATCCGGACACTGTCCAGGCAAGCCAGTTTGCGCTGGTCGGCCAGGGCAATGCCAACTTCAACAAGTTCACACCGAAGGTCGGGATCGACTTCCGGCCGAACAACGACACGATGCTCTATGCCAGCTGGTCGCGCGGCTATCGCTCGGGTGGGTTCAGCCCGCGCGCTGCGACCGCGGCAACTGCGAGCACGCCGTTCCAGCCCGAAACGGTCGATTCGTTCGAAGTGGGCGCCAAGTTCTCGGCGCTCGACCGCAAGCTGCAACTGAACTTCGCCGGCTATGTTTCCGACTACAAGAACATGCAGCAGAACCTGACTGTTCCAGGCGGACCGACCGGCAACCAGACCATTACCGGCAACGTTCCGGGCGGCGCGCTGATCAAGGGGATCGAATTCGACGGCACCTTCCGTCCGGTCGATGGGCTCAAGTTCACGCTGAGCGCGGCCTACATGAAGTCGCACTTCCGCAATTTCGTGACTTGCGCCAATTACACCAGCAGCACTGCGACCCTGGTGGCGGGCAACCTCTGCGGCTTCAGCGGTCCGGACGCCGTCACCGCGCCCATTCCCACCGACTTTTCGAAAAATCGCCTGATCTACGCGCCGGAATTTTCCGGGTCGTTCGAGGCGGAATATTCGATCCCGACCAGCTTCGGCAAGGTGGTCGCGACCGCGGGTATCCGTCATATCTCGCCCTATGACGAGCAGCTTTCGGCCGCTTCGTTGACCGGTATCGTATCGGGCGGGCGGTACACCAGCGTGGTCGTCAACGGCAACGATCCCCGGGTCCGGACCCAGACCCAGGACTTGCTCGACGCCAGCCTGACCTTCAACTTCGACCTCGGCAATACCGATGCCTACCTGCGGGTCTATGGCCGCAACCTGCTCGACAGCCGCACAACCACCCATGCCTTTACCGTGGCCGGGCTGTGGTCGTTCGGGATGGCTCAGGAACCGGCCGCCTATGGCGTTACCGTCGGCTTCAAGTTCTGATCTGATCGGTTACAATTCCACCCTACCGGGGGCGCGGCCGGTTATCCGGTTCGCGCCCCCTTTTTTGAACAAGCGAGAACACCATGGCACGGCTTGAAGGCAAGATTGCACTCGTTACTGGCGGCGCTTCGGTGCCGGGGCTCGGCAGCGCTACCGCGATCCGGTTCGCTGAAGAAGGCGCGACCGTCTTCATTACCGATCGCGATGCCGAAGGCGCGGAAAAGGTCGCTGCCGGGATTCGCGCGAGCGGCGGCCAGGCCACGGCCATGGCCCACGACGTCACCAGCGAAGCCGATTGGGACGCGGTGTTCGCGCGGATCATCGCCGATCACGGGCGGGTCGACGTTCTGGTCAACAACGCCGGGATCGCGGTGCTGCGGATGATCGAGGACTTCACCACCGACGACTGGAACCTGCAGTGCAACGTCAACCTCAACAGCGTGTTCCATGGCACCAAGCGCGCGGTGATCGCGATGCGCAATGGCCGGGCCAAGGGCAAGCAGACGACCGGCTCGATCATCAACATCTCGTCGGTCGCGGGGATTGCCGGGGTCCCGGCCTGCGGGGCCTATGCGGCGGCCAAGGGCGGGGTGCGGATCTTCTCGAAGACCATCGCGATGGAAACCGCCAAGGACCAGATCCGCGTCAACACCGTCCATCCTGGGATGATCCTGACCAACATGCAGGGTGTCGCGCTTGAGGACAACGCCGCCAACTACGACGCGACGCTCGCGCTGGTGCCGATGGGCTACATGGGCGACCCGCTCGACATCGCCAACATGAACCTGTTCCTGGCTTCGGACGAATCGCGCTATTGCACCGGCACCGAATTCGTCGTCGACGGCGGGATGATGGCGCACTGAGGATCGCGCTTTAGGCGACCCAGCGAATCGCGTTCTCCACCAGTCGCCGGTAGTGCGGATTGTCATAGGCCGAAGCCCCGTCGCCGGGCTGGAGATAGACCAGCCGACTGGCCAGGGCCTGCTTGGCCCAGCCGATCAGGTTCGATCCCGGCGGATGGTCCCAGCCCTCGCGATCATGCATCCGCCCGCGTACTGCGAGGTCGGCCGACCAGAACTGCTCGCGGGTAAAGCTGGCCGACGAGCGCAACAGCGGGGTGACCCCTGCCCCGAACTGCGGGCACAGGTACAGCTCGTCGGTCAGTTCGAACCGGACCGGCAGTCCGGCGGTAACCGGGTGATCGGCCACGACTTCGGCGGTGTAGGTGACATCGTGGCAATAGCCGCTATCGGGCATCGCGGTTCCGCCCGCCTTGCCCGGATGGTAGAGGAACTGGCCGCCGAGCCATTCGTGATAGGCGGCCCACGTCGGCCAGCCAGCCAGTGCGTGGTGCAGCGCGACGAGGCCGGTCCCCTGCTCGAGCAGCGCCTTGAACCCGGCCTGCAGCTCCGGCGCGGGATCGAGATAGGTCGGAGCCCCCTCCCCCGCCTCGAAATCGAGCCCGGGCATGTCGTAGAGCACCAGCACGTCGAACCCGCGCATGCCCTCGGGGTTCATCAGCCGCGCGGCGGCGGGCTGGTCGACCATTGTCGCCGAAATCCCGTCCATCGCCTGGAACACCGCGTCGAATGCGGTCCGGTCAAACGGATGACCACGCACCGCGACCAGGCATTGCAGCGGTGCGCGGTGATTGATGATCGGCATCAGAGCTTGACCACGACCTTGCCGGTGCTCGCTCCCCCGAGCATCCCGGCATAGGCGGTCAGCAGGTTCTCGAGCCCGACCGTCTCGGTAAACCGCATCGTCAGCTTTCCGGCATCGTGCCATGCCCGCAGCTGCGGCAGAAACTCGGCACCGCGATGGAGAAAGTCGGGGATGAAGAACCCTTCGATCCGCAGTCGCCGCATCAGCACCTGATCGAACCGCGCCGGGCCAGGCAGGGGCACCTCGCTGTCATAGGCCGCGACCATCCCGCAGACCGCGACCCGGCCATAGTGCGCCATGTTGGGCAGGACGGCATCGAGCAGCGGCCCGCCGACATTGTCGAAATAGGCGTTCACCCCGCCCTCGATCTTCGCCAGTTCGGCGGCGACGTCCTGGCCGCGATAGTCGATCGCCACATCGACCCCGAGCTGCTCGGTCAGGAACCGGCATTTGGCCGCGCCGCCAGCGATCCCGATCACCCGCGCACCGAGATTGCGACCAACCTGACAGGCGAGGCTGCCAGTCGCCCCGGCCGCCGCCGAAACCACCAGCCACTCGCCCGGCTGGACCCGGGCCACTTCCTGCACCCCGACCAGCGCGGTCCAGGCGTTCATCCCGAGCGCGCCGAAATGCTCGCGAGGATCGGCCAGGGCCGGGTCGACCGCTTCGAGCCCGGCCAGATCGGGCACGACGGTCGAATAGTCGGCCCATTGGCCGAACCCCCGCACCAAGACACCCTCGGCAAAACGCGGGTCGCGGCTTTCGGTAACCCGGCCCAGTGCCAGCCCGACCATCGGCGAGCCAAGCGGCAAGGGCGGCTGATAGCCGTCGGTCCGGGTCCCCATCCACATCCGGGTGCCGGCGTCCATCGACAGCCATTCGGCCTTGAGCCGGACTTCCCCTTCACCCAGCGGCAGGAGCGGCGTTTGCTGCAGGCTGAGTGCCGCAGCAAAGTCATTCCCCACCGGGTTGCTGTCGAGCCGCCAGAAGCGATTGAGCACGTGGGACATAGCCGGTCTCTCCAGACGCAAGAGTGCGGCAGCCTGCAGGCTACCGCACCCTTGCGCAACATTTGAAATCCGGGCCGGAGATGCCCGTGCGGTAACTCCGGCCGGGTGACGAAATCAGAATTCCAATTGCAGCTCGACCCCCCAGGTGCGGTTGGGGATACGGTCGCCGAACCAGAACACGCCGGCTTCGCTCGACCGCACCACCCGCGCACCGCCGTGGAAGATATCGCTGACGAAAGCCGAAAGCTTGAACTCCTTCAGCGCGTTCATGTGGCCGGTATAGGTCAGCGAGGCATCGACCGAAGTGTGCGAAGGGATGATTTCACGACTGAATCCAGCCGCATCGACGCTCGATTCGGTCGCGTACTTGTCGACGTACTTGACGTTCGCGCCGAGCATCACGGTGTCCTCACCGCCGACGGGAATCGAATAGTCGGCCCCCAGGCTGGCGTTCCACTTGGGCGCATACCGCAGGTTCTTGGTTGCGCTGATGTCGTTGCCCAGCCCGTCGAGGTACGACAGGTACTTGGCGGAGAGGTACCCGGCCGAGCCGAAGAAGTGCAGATCCTGAACCGGCCGGAACTGGGCTTCGAGTTCGACCCCCTGGAACCGCGCTTTGGACGCATTCACCACGAAGGTAATGGTCGAAGCCGGATTGAGCGGGTTGGCGCGGATCTGGTCTTCCTGCTTGTCCTTGTAGTCGGTCTGGAACACCGTGATGTTGAGCAGCGCCTTGTTATCGGCAAACTTGCTGCGGAAGCCGACTTCGTAGCTGTCGACGGTTTCGGGGGTGTACGGCCCGATCGTCTGCGGCAGCGAGCCGGGACGTCCGTTCCAGCCGCCTGAGCGGAACCCGCGCGACCACGAGGCATACATCATCACATCGGGGGTGAAGTTGTGATCGATCGACACCCGCGGGGTGAACCGGTTGAACGCGAGGTGCGGGTTGACGCAAGGTCCATAAGTCGAGGTCGGATCGGGACAGTGGAAGGCCGGCACGGTGTACGGAGCCGGCTTGTCGACATGGAAGTCCTTGGTTTCGTGCGTGTAGCGCCCGCCCAGCGTGATCCGGGTCGCTTCGCCCAGCTTCCAGTAGGTTTCAGCAAAGGCAGCATAGGACTTGACCGTCTGGCCGGCGCTGAACGAATCGACGATGTTGGCCGGATTGCTGGTCCCGTCGATCAGGAAGACGTTCTGGATGTCGAGGCTGTAGGTCGAGCGGAAGTAGTAGAGCCCCGCGACCATGTCGAACATTCCGCCCAGATCGGTATCGACGCGCAGTTCCTGGCTGAACTGGTCGCCATGGAGCTTGCGGACCGGGTGGAACAACGGCGTGTTCGGCAGGAACGCATCGCCTATGTTGTCGATGTCGAGGCTGTCCTTGTTCTTCATGTAGCCGGTTACCGACGTGATGTTGAACTTGTCGGCTTTGTAGACCATCTGCAGGCTGCCATTGTCGGCATCGAGCGGAACCGAGAAGGGTACCCCCGCGAACGAGGCGCGATAGCCGCTCGCTTCGTAGGCGGCCTGGTGGTTGGTGAAGCACAGGTTGAACACATCGCAGGCCAGCGAACCGGCCCGCGACATGTTGACGACCTGCGGATAGTGCGAGCGATCTCGCAGGTGCTCGTAGGTGAGCAGCGCCTCGAACTCGGGCGACGGCGTGAACAGCAGGGTGCCGGTGATGTCGAGCCGGTCGAGCCCCGGGTCGGCCTTCTTGGTCACGGCGTCATAGGTGAAGCTCTTGCCGTTGATCGAGAAGATGCCGACCTTCGCGGCCAGCACATCGGGGATCAGCGGGGCGTTGATGATCGCCTTGTAATCGTTGCGGCCATAGGAACCGACCGTGGCAGAGAGCTTGGCGCCCAATTCGCCGGTCGGGCGGGTGCGCCGGATGTTGATGATGCCGCCCACGGTGTTGCGGCCGAACAGGGTGCCCTGCGGTCCGCGCAGGACTTCGATCGATTCAACGTCGAACATGTCGACCAGCGCGCCGGTGTTCGAGGCGAGGAAGATTCCGTCGATCGAGCTGGCCACCGCCGGTTCGAACGAACGCTCGATATCGGCGAAGCTGATTCCGCGGATCGAGGCCGAAAGCGTCGCACCGGAATACTGGACCGGGCCTAGCTGGACGTTGGGAATATATTTGGCGACCGAGCGGACGTCGGGCACAAACCGGTTTTCCAGCGCTTCACCGCTGATCGCGCTGACCGCGACCGGAACATCCTGGACGTCTTCGACCCGCTTGCGGGCGGTGACGGTGATTTCTTCGAGGCCATCGGGCGAATCCGCACTGGCAGCGGCAGCATCGGCCGCTTCGGCGTAGGCCGGCATCGCCACCATGCAGCTGGCCGACAGCAGCGCGATGCGCAGCGCGCGACCCGCCAGTTTACGCGAATTCGAATTCCGGATCATACCATCTCCCCTTGCGATTGCGACTTTAAGGCCCCGGATTGATCCGAAGTTTCCGCAATTGCAGGAGTTGGTAATCAGCAGGTTGCACCCGCCCTACTGGTGCATTTGTTAGTCACGGGCAGACCTATTCTTTTAGCTAGCACCCCTTGGGAGCATGTTGGCGATGGATATTGCGGAAGCTGCGGCTGCGGAACAACCAGCGCCCATCGACCTTGACACAGGTATCTTCATAGACCCCACGATCGCGCATGGTGATCCCGTCCTGGTCATAGACCTCGGCGGTGTAGCTGCGCATCGTTGCATGGTCGCCGGCGACTTCGATCGAGCCGGGCCATGCTTCGAACATGATGCCCGGATAGCCCTTCATTGCCTCGATCCACATCGCCACGATCGCCGGACGGCCTGTGGTCGTGCCGAGTTCGGGATAGTCGGGCAGCGCCCATTCGCCATCCTCGGCCCAGGTCGCACCCCAGGCTTCGGCATCGCGCCGGGTCACCGCGTCGGCATAGGTTTCAAGCAGTTCGCGGATCGCGAGGCGATCGTCGGCCGGGCCAGTAAATGGCATAAGGTCTCTCCCGTTTGGTCTGGTGTCCAGTCTAGCCGGATGGCAGGTGCCGCGAACCTGTGGCTAGTGCGAGGCGGTTCAGACCAGGACCGGCAGCTCTTCCATCCCTGGGGCTGCATCGGGAACGGCCACCTCGATCATGCCATCGGTGATCCTTAGCGGAAACATCCGCAAGTCCTTGTAGGCTCCGCCGATGCAGTGCCCGTTCACGATATCGAAGCGGGCCCCGTGGAGCGGGCACATCACGGCACCACGCCGTATCCGCCCGCCCGACAGCAGCGAGGCCTGGTGGGTGCAGCGATCGTTGAGCGCGGAAAAGCCGTCATCGGTCCGCGCCACCAACACGTACCAGCCGCCGAGCTTGGCAGCGATCTTGCCGTCTTCGGGAAAGCGGTCCTCCGCGATCAGGGAATGCCAGGTTTCGGTCATCGTCGGCCTACAGCGTTGAGCCACCGTCGATACGGAATTCCGCACCGGTTGCGAAGGCGGATTCGTCGCTGGCGAGGTAGACGGCGATCGCGGCGATTTCCTCAGGCTTGCCCAGCCGCCCGAGCGGATGGGTCGCCACCCACGAGGCATAGAGCGCTTCGGGATCGGCCGACTGCGCCAGGACCTTGTCGATGATCGGGGTGTGGATCGCGCCGGGATGGATCGAGTTGCAGCGGATGCCATAGCGCTGCTCGGCATAATGCAGCGCGCAGCTCTTTGTCAGGTGCGTGACCGCCGCCTTGGCGGCGTTGTAGGCAGCGAGATTGCCTTGGGCCCGCACCCCGGTCATCGACGACATGTTGATGATCGAGCCACCGCCCGCCGCGCGCAGCAGCGGAATGGCGTGCTTGCAGCCCAGGAACACACCAACCACGTCGATCTCGATCTCGTGCATGAACTGCGCGAGCGTCACCTCCTCGATGCTGCCCAGCGTGGTTATACCGGCATTGTTGACCAGCACGTCGAGCGCATCGCAGGTACCGAGCGCGGCAAGCCAGCTGGCCTCGTCGGCGACATCGAGCCGCACGAACCGCGCCGCGTCGCCAAGCTCGGCGGACAGCGCTTCGCCGCCTGCCGCATCGATATCGCCGATCACAACTTGCGCGCCTTCGGCGACAAAACGCCGGGCAATCGCCTCGCCCAATCCGGAGGCTCCGCCAGTGATCAGCGCGCGCTTGCCTGCAAGTCGGCTCATGACGTCATATCCGCACGATCGTTTTGCCGGTGGTCAGCCCGCTCATCAGGTCGATGAACGCCTCGGGCAGTTTCTCGAACCCGTCGCGGACATTGGCGAGCGGCTTGAGCTTTCCTTCTGCCACCCAGCCATCGAGTTCGCGCTGCGCTTCGTCGAGCAGGTGCATGTAGTCATAGGTGATGAAGCCCTGCATTTTGAGGCGGTTCACCACCAGCTGCCACAGCGTGGTCACCCCGTGCGGGTGGTCGGCATCGTTGTACTGGCCGATCATCCCGCACACCGCGATCCGGCCGTGCAGCCGCATCAACGGCAGGATCGCCTCGAGCGTCGCACCGCCGACATTGTCAAAATAGACATCGACTCCATCGGGCGCAGCCTTGGCAATCTCGGCAGCGATATCGGGCGTGGCCCGATAGTCGATCGCGGCATCGGCCCCGAGATCGCCAACCACCCGGGCCTTGTCCGCCGATCCGACCAGGCCGATCACTTTGCAGCCGCGGGCCTTGGCGATCTGGACCACGGTCGATCCGGTCGCCCCGGCGGCGGCGCTGACCACCACAGTTTCGCCGGGCTTGGCCTCGCCGACCGCGAACAGTCCGACCCACGCAGTCAGTCCGACCGGGCCGAGCGCGCCCATGTAGTGGTGCAATTCGCTGCCCGGCGCAGGATGGACCTTTTCCAGCCCGAGTGCATCGGGGCCGATCACATAGTGGTCCGACCAGGTGGCAAAGGCGCGTACCAGCGTGCCGACCGGATAATCGGGGTTGTTCGATTCGATCACTTCACCGAGCGACATCCCGTTGATCGGTGCGCCCAGCGCCACCGGGGGCAGATAGCTCGGCCGGTCATCGAGGAAGCCGCGGATCGCCGGATCGACCGAGCCGACCCGCATCCTGACCAACATCTCGCCCTCGCCGGGGCGCGGCATCGGCGCTTCGACAAGCGCGAAGTCGGCGGGGGTCGGGACGCCTTCAGGACGGCGGACGAGAACTATCTGGCGGATCGTGGACATTGCTCCCCCTTAGTCCTCCTGCACTCGCAGCACGGCTAGCCATAGCGCTAGGTTCCGTCCAATGCAGTTTGTCCGCATCACCGCTGCTTGCCAAGGGAGACAGCAGATGGCCATGACACCGCAGCAGATCGAACAGTTCGTCGATGATCTCTATGGCGCGACCGCAGTCGGGGACTGGGACAAGGCCGCCGGCATGCTGACCGACGACTTCTTCATCACCGAGGCCGATCCAATGCCGATGGCCGGGGTCTATCGTGGCAAATACGCGCTGCGCGACCTGTTCACCGAAGTTATGGGGATGGTCGATGTGGTCGGGCTGGACCGGGTCCAGACCACGGTCGGCGGCGACTATGCCGTGACCATCCTGTCATTCCGCTTTGCCGACCCGGCGCTCGCTCCGGCCGAACTGTGCGAGATGTTCCGGTTTCGCGACGGCAAATGCTGCGAGATCAGGCCCTACTATTTCGATCCGGCCCAATTCATCGCCGCCGTCGCCGCCAAACAGGCTGCCGCCGGGGCATGATGGAACCCAGGAGAGGCTGACTTGCCACCGCCATGGCTGAATTCCAGCGCGTGGACTGACTAGACGCAGGGCGGCAAGCCGCTTGCCGCCTCGCTCAGCGCAGGTCCGGCGCGGTTGCCTCGTTGCGGATCAGCGCGATCGCCTCGGCCAGCGGCATGACCTTCTGATGCTCGGCGCCCAGCGTGCGGACCGCGACGGTGCCTTCCTCGGCCTCGCGCTTGCCGACCACCAGCAGGTGCGGAACCTTCTGCAGCGAGTGTTCGCGGACCTTGTAGTTGATCTTCTCGTTCCGCAGATCGCTCTCGACCCGGATCCCCGCGGCCTTGAGCTGCGCAGCGACATCGGCGGCGTAACCGTCGGCATCGGACACGATCGTTGCGACCACCGCCTGGACCGGCGCGAGCCAGACCGGCAGGCGACCGGCGAAATGCTCGATCAGGATGCCGATGAAGCGTTCATAGGATCCAAAGATCGCGCGGTGGAGCATGACCGGGCGGTGCTTCTCGCCATCCTCGCCGACATAGCTCGCGTCGAGCCGCTCGGGCAGGACCCGGTCGGACTGGACCGTGCCGACCTGCCAGGTCCGCCCGATCGCGTCGGTCAGGTGCCATTCGAGCTTGGGGGCATAGAACGCCCCTTCGCCGGGCAGTTCTTCCCAGCCATATTGCTCGGTGGCGAGCCCGGCGCGAACCACGGCATCGCGCAGTTCGTTCTCGGCCTTGTCCCAATCGGCATCGGAGCCGAACCGCTGGTCCGGGCGCAGCGCCAGCTTGATCGAATAAGTGAAGCCGAAATCCTGGTAGACCCGGTCGGCCAGCGCGCAGAAATCCTGCACTTCGGCGACGATCTGGTCCTCGCGGCAGAAGATGTGGGCATCGTCCTGGGTAAACTGGCGGACCCGCATCAGCCCGTGCAGCGCGCCGTGCGGTTCGTTGCGGTGGCAGCAGCCGTTCTCATAGATCCGCAGCGGCAGATCGCGGTACGACTTGATCCCCTGACGGAAGATCAGGACGTGGGCCGGGCAGTTCATCGGCTTGAGTGCCATCCAGTCGGCCTCGCCGCTGATCACCGGGCCTTCGTCATCGACGTTCGGGACCTCGTCCGGGATCACGAACATGTTTTCGCGGTACTTGCCCCAGTGGCCGGACTGCTCCCACTGGCGCGCGTCCATCACCTGCGGGGTCTTGACCTCGCGGTAGCCCGCGCCGTCGATCGCGCGGCGCATATAGGCTTCAAGCTCGCGCCAGATCAGGTAGCCTTTGGGGTGCCAGAACACCGAGCCATGCGCTTCGGCCTGGAGGTGGAACAGGTCCATCTCGTTCCCGAGCTTGCGGTGGTCGCGCTTGGCCGCTTCCTCGAGCCGGGTCAGATGTTCCTCAAGCTGCTTCTTGTTGAGCCAGCCGGTGCCGTAGATCCGGCTGAGCATCGCGTTATTCTGATCGCCGCGCCAATAGGCCCCCGACACCCGCGTCAGCTTGAAGGCCTGCCCGTCGAGCTTCCCCGTAGAGGGCAGGTGCGGCCCGCGGCACATGTCGAGCCAGTCGTCGCCCGACCAGTAGACCGTCAGTGGCTCGTCGCCCGGCAGTTCGGCGGCCCATTCGGCCTTGAAGCTTTCGCCCTGTTGCTTCCAGCGCGAAATCAGTTGCTCGCGGCTCCAGACTTCGCGGCGCAGCGGCTTGTTGGCCTGGATGATCTTGCGCATCTCGGCCTCGATCGCCGGCAGGTCCTCGTCGGTGAAGGGGCGGTCCTTGGGCGCGAAATCGTAATAGAACCCGTCGTCGGTCGATGGCCCGAAGGTGATCTGCGTTCCCGGAAACAGCGCCTGCACAGCCTCGGCCAGAACGTGGGCAAAGTCATGCCGGGCGAGTTCGAGCGCATCGGCCTCGTCGCGGCTCGTCACCAGCGCCAGGCTCGCATCGCCTGCGAACGGGCGGGTCAGGTCAACCAGCTCGCCATCGATCCGCGCGGCCAGTGCCGCCTTGGCCAGCCCCGGACCGATCGCCGCAGCGACATCGGCAGGGCTCGATCCGGCCGGCATTTCGCGGACCGATCCATCGGGAAGACTGATCTTGAGCAATTCAGGCATGGACACTCTCGTTTCGGCTTGCGGGGCGCTTTGGCACAAGCCAGGGCGCACCGGAAGGGGCGGCGTTTGCGTTCAACAGTTCGGGAGGAAACGCCAGCCACCCGAACCCGGATGGCGGCGCGGCTTCGCTCAGGCGAAGGCGGCCCGCCCCGGGATCACCGGGGTGGTAGTAGTAGTCAGCGGAAAGGCTTTGACCATCTGCATGACGGTCCCCCTAGCAGGCAAAGGGTTAAAGGGCAACAAACCGGCAAGCCGCCGCGGCGATATAGCGGTTGCCAAGACTATCGCCGCGCGGGCAAAGGCACCGCCATGGAACAGATCAGCAGCAATCGCAGCCACGGCGGCACCCAGGGCGTTTACACCCACCAGAGCGCGGTCACCGGCACACCGATGACCTTTTCGGTCTTCGTGCCCGATCATGCACCGGGGACGAAGCTGCCGGTGCTGTGGTTTTTGTCGGGCCTTACCTGCACCCATGCCAATGTCACCGAAAAGGGCGAGTTCCGGGCGGCCTGCGCCGAGCACGGGATCGCCTTCGTCGCCCCCGACACCAGCCCGCGCGGGGACGCAGTGCCCGATGACGAGGGCTATGACTTCGGCAAGGGCGCCGGGTTCTATGTCGACGCGACCGAGGAACCGTGGGCCGCGAACTTCCGGATGCGGAGCTACATCGAAAAGGAACTACCCGCGCTGGTCGCGGAGCACTTCCCGCTCGCCATGGACCGCCAGGGGATCACCGGCCATTCGATGGGCGGGCACGGCGCGCTGACTATTGCGCTGCGCAATCCGGGCCGGTTCCGTTCGACCAGCGCATTCTCGCCGATCGTTAGCCCGCTCAACTGCCCGTGGGGCGAGAAGGCGCTCAGTGGCTACCTCGGCCCCGATCAGGCCAAGTGGCGCGAATACGATGCCTGCGCGCTGATCGAGGACGGCGCGCTGATCGAGGACGGCGCGCGGCTGCCCGACCTGCTGGTCGACCAGGGCGAGGCTGACAATTTCCTGCACGAACAGCTCAAGACCGGGCTGCTGGTGATGGCGGCGCGCAAGGCCGGGATCCCGGCAACGATCCGGATGCAGCCGGGCTACGACCATTCGTACTACTTCATCTCGAGCTTCATGGCCGACCACGTCGCCTGGCACGCCGAGCGGCTCAAAGCCTGAATATTTGGGTCGATTCCGCAGGCGTGGTACAAGCGATTGACCGCTTCCCCGAAATTGCGCATTTTGTAAGTAATGAATACAAATGATCTCGAGAGGATTCTTGCCGCCCACGCCGGACGGAAAGGCGCGCTGTTGCCAATCCTGCACGACGTGCAGCACGCGTATGGTTATGTGTCGGCCGAGGCCGAGGCGGCGATTGCCAAGGCGCTGAACCTCAGCCGGGCCGAGGTCCATGGCGTGGTCAGCTTCTATCACGATTTCTCGGCCGAACCCGATCCGCGTCCGTGCATCGAATTGTGCCGGGCCGAAGCGTGCCAGGCGCGCGGGGTTGAGGCGATAGTCGGCGCGGCGGAAGAAGCCGCTGGAAACCGCGTCCAGCTCAAGACTGTTTACTGTCTTGGTCTGTGCAGCGTTGGACCGGCCGCGCGGAGCGGTGACACCCTGCATGCCCGGCTGAGCGAGGCCGCGCTGGTCGAACTGGTGCAATCGGCATGACCACAGTCCGGATCTCAGACGACGCGCTTGCCCTCGCCTGCGGAGCCGACGGCGTGGCCGCCGCCTTCGAGCAAGCGGGCTGGACGGTCGAGCGGGTTTCGAGCTGGGGCATGCACTGGCTTGAGCCGCTGGTCGAGATCAACGGGATCGGCTGGGGTCCGCTAGCGCCCGCCCGTGTAGGAGAAGTGATCGAAGGCAAGGCCGACAACCTGTGCATCGGACCGATTGCGGCGTATCCGTGGATCGCCAGCCAGCAGCGGCTGACATTTGCCCGCGCTGGCCAGACCCGCCCGCTCAGCCTTGAAGACTATCAGGCCGGCGGCGGGTGGCAGGGATTGACCCGCGCCCGCGCCATGGCATCGTCCGAAGTCGTCGCCACCGTTCACGCCTCGGGCTTGCGCGGACGCGGCGGCGCTGGCTTCCCGGCCGGGATCAAGTGGCAGACCGTGCTGAATGCACCCGGCGCGGAAAAATACGTCGTCTGCAACGCCGATGAAGGTGACAGCGGCACCTTTGCCGACCGGATGGTGATGGAAGGCGACCCGTTCCAGCTGCTCGAGGGCATGGCGATTGTTGGCCACGCGGTCGGCGCTGGCCAGGGCTATATCTACGTCCGCAGCGAATATCCCCACGCCATCGCCAAGCTCAACGCCGCGATTGCCCTGGCCGAGCAGCACCTCGCGCCGTTCCGGATCGAGGTGCGGGTCGGGGCCGGGGCCTATGTCTGCGGCGAGGAGACCTCGCTGCTCAACTCGATCGAGGGCAAGCGCGGCGAAGTGCGGGCCAAGCCGCCGCTGCCGGCTCTCGAAGGGCTGTTCGGCTGCCCGACGGTGGTCAACAACGTGCTGACCCTCGCGGCGATCCCGCACATCCTGTCCGATGGCGGAGCAGAGCTCTACGCCCGGCTCGGGGTGGACCGGTCCAAGGGCACCATGCCGATCCAGCTGGCCGGCAACATCAAGCACGGCGGGCTCTACGAGACTGCCTTCGGGATCACCTTGCAAGAACTGGTCTATGACATCGGCGGCGGCACCGCCTCGGGCCGGCCGGTCAAAGCGGTCCAGGTCGGCGGGCCGCTCGGCGCCTATATTCCGCCCGAGCAATTCCACCTGCCGTTTGACTACGAAGCCTATGCCGGGGCCGATGCCTTGATCGGGCACGGCGGGATCGTGGTGTTCGACGACACCGCCGACATGGGCAAGATGGCCCGCTTTGCGATGGAATTCTGCGCCGCCGAAAGCTGCGGCAAGTGCACCCCGTGCCGGATCGGCTCGACCCGCGGGGTCGAACTGATCGACCGGATTCGCAGCGGCGGCAAGGTCACCGCTGACGCGGTCGAAGCCCTTCCCCAGATGCACAACGCCCGCAAGGCCGGACGCAGCCGCGAGGAGGACCTGGCCTTGCTCGAGGACTTGTGCGAGACGATGCAGTTCGGCTCGCTTTGCGCGCTCGGCGGGTTCACCCCCTATCCTGTGCGCAGCGCGCTCAAGCACTGGCCGGAGGATTTCGGGCTATGAATCGGGCCCCCACTCCCGTCCACCCTGAGCTTGTCGAAGGGCTGTTTTTGGCTTCGTGCCGCATTGCAATGCCGCAAGAAGGACAGTGCTTCGACAAGCTCAGCACGGACGGTTTTTTGGTTGGGAGTGAAGTGTGATCCTCGGCGCGGTCCTGGCTGGCGGCAAATCGACCCGCTTCGGCAGCGACAAGGCGCTGGCTGAGCTCGCGGGCGAAAGCCTGCTGATCCGTGCGGTCGACATGCTGTCGGGCTGGTGCGAGAAGGTGGTGGTGGTCGGCCGCGAGGAGGCCCCCGCCCCGACCCTGCCCGATCGCCCGCACCCCGGCATGGGTCCGCTCGGCGGGATCGCCGCCGCGCTCTATGACGCGCGCGACGAGGGTTACGAACTGGTGCTGACCTGCGGCGTGGATTCGGTCGATCTGCCGGAAAACCTGCCCGAACTGCTCTCCCCCGCCCCGGCCTATCTGGCCGATCAGCCGGTGGTCGGGCTGTGGCCGGTCAGCGCGATCAAACCGCTCGAAGCAATCCTGCACGGCGACGGGCGGCATTCGATGCTGGCCTTTGCCGAGGCGATCGGCGCGCGCGCGGTCAAGCTTGATCGCGCTTCGCTCAATATCAACACGCTGGCCGATCTGGCCGCAGCGGAGAAGCGTCATGGGCTATGAACCGCAGGCCGATTTCGGCACTCCCGCAGTCCAGTCGGACACCGCCGTCACCCTGACGATCGACGGCCGCGCAGTCACCGTACCCGCCGGGACCAGCGTGATGCGCGCGGCGGCGGAAAGCGGCGGTTCGATCCCCAGCCTGTGCGCGACCGACAACGTCAAGGCGTTCGGATCGTGCCGGATCTGCCTGGTCGAAGTCGACGGGATGCGCGGCACACCAGCCAGCTGCACCACCCCGGTCGCCGATGGCATGGTGGTCCACACCCAGACCGAGCGGCTGGCCAGGCTGCGCAAGGGGGTGATGGAGCTTTACATCTCCGACCACCCGCTCGATTGCCTGACCTGCAGCGCCAACAACGACTGCGAATTGCAGGACACAGCCGCCGAAGTCGGCCTGCGCGATGTCCGCTATGGTTATACGGGCGCGAATCACATGGGGCTCGGGATCGACGCCTCAAATCCCTATTTCGATTTCGATCCCAGCAAGTGCATCGCCTGTTCGCGCTGCGTGCGCGCCTGCGACGAGGTCCAGGGCACTCTTGCGCTGACCATCGCCGGGCGCGGGTTCGGCTCCGAAGTCAGCGCCGGACAAGCCGCCGACAGCTTCCTGTCGAGCGAATGCGTCAGTTGCGGCGCCTGCGTCCAGGCCTGCCCGACCGCCACCCTGCAGGAAAAGGCGGTCAAGGAAATCGGCAAGCCCGAACGCTCCGTCATCACTACTTGCGCCTACTGCGGGGTTGGCTGCACCTTCCGCGCCGAGATGAAGGGCGAACAGCTGGTCCGGATGGTCCCGTGGAAGGACGGCAAGGCCAACCGCGGCCATAGCTGCGTCAAGGGCCGGTTCGCCTGGGGCTATGCCAATCACCAGGACCGGATCACCAAGCCGATGATCCGCGAAAGCATCGAGCAGCCGTGGCGCGAAGTCAGTTGGGCCGAAGCGCTTAGATTCACCGCAGACCGCCTGAGCACGATCAAGGCCGAGAGCGGCCCGCGCGCGCTCGGCGGGATCACCTCCAGCCGCTGCACCAACGAAGAGACATTTCTGGTCCAGAAGCTGGTCCGCCAGGGGTTCGGCACCAACAACGTCGATACCTGCGCCCGGGTCTGCCACTCGCCGACCGGCTACGGCCTGTCCAAGACCTTCGGTACCAGCGCCGGCACGCAAGACTTCGACAGCGTGATGGATGCCGACGTGGTGCTGGTGATCGGCGCCAACCCGACCGACGCGCACCCGGTGTTCGCTTCTCGCATGAAGCAGCGGCTGCGCCAGGGTGCCAAGCTGATCGTGATCGACCCGCGCCGGATCGACCTGGTCCGGATGCCGCATATCGAGGCCGCGCATCACCTCGCGCTGCAGCCGGGCACCAATGTCGCGGTGCTGACCGCGATGGCCCATGTGATAATCACCGAGGGTCTGGCCGACGAGACATTCATCCGCGAACGCTGCGACTGGGACGAGTACCAGGACTGGGCGCGGTTTGTATCCGACGAGCGCCACAGCCCGGATCGGCTCGCGGCGGTGACCCGCGTCCCCGCGCACGAATTGCGCGAGGCCGCCCGGCTCTATGCCACCGGGGGTAACGGCGCGATTTACTATGGCCTTGGCGTGACCGAGCACAGCCAGGGTTCGTCGACCGTGATGGCGATCGCCAATCTCGCCATGGCCACCGGCAACATCGGCCGGCGCGGCGTCGGGGTTAACCCCTTGCGCGGGCAGAACAACGTCCAGGGCGCCTGCGACATGGGCAGC
>CALCQB010000320.1 GCA_937897535.1 uncultured Novosphingobium sp.
ATCAGGTTGCGCGGGTTGGGGCCATCGTGCCCGCCGCCGATCGCCACCCAATTGAGCACCAGCGGGCCCATGTAGTGGCCGTTGCGGACAAGCCGCTCGACCGTTTCGAGATCTCGGACGCAGCCGACCATGAAATGGGTCTGGATGCCCGACGCCGTCAACCGCTTCATGTGTTCCTTCATGAACTTGGGGCCAGCTTCGTAATACATCTCGGTATAGGCCTCGCGGTAGGCCGGTTCCCACATCGAGGTGCCCTTGGCATCGTCCTCACCGATCAGTTCCATCACGTTCATCTGGTTGGTGTTGACCGCCAGCGTGACCTGATCGGGCCGGGGGTTGAGATCGGCCAGCATGTGGCGGGTGTCGTCGGACAGCCACTTGGCCGCCTCGCCCTCACCCTTGGGCGCAAAGCTGATCGAGCCGCCTACCTGGAGCAGCATGTCGGGCACCGCGCTGCGCAACCGGTCGAGCATCTCGTTGAACCGGTCGAGGTCCTTCGAGCCGTTGCCGTCGGGCTCGCGGACGTGAACGTGGAGCACGGTCGCCCCGGCGTTCCAGCAATCGACCGCCTTCTGGACCTGATCGGCAAAGCTGAGCGGAATGTCGTCTGAATCGCGCGGAAAAAAGCTCGGCGCATAAGGCGCGACCTGGATTACCAGCGGCTGTTGGTTTTCGGGAAGCAGGCTGTCGTCGAAGAATTGCATGTCACGTCTCCTCTAATTTTTGGTGGTGGGTTCGCAGGCCGCATTGAAATGCCGCAGGACCTCGCGGGCGACGAAATCGGGTCGTTCTTCGGGGATCCAGTGGCCGCAATTCTCGGCCACCCCGCCAGAGACATCGCTGGCGACGCGCTGCCAGCTTTCCAGTGCCGACAAGCCGCGTCCGCGGGTGTCGGGATCGCCGCCGTAAACCAGGATCGGCATCTTGAGTTTGCCAGCGGTTCGAAACGCGGCGTTGTCGGCAATGTCTTGTGGCACCGCGCGGTAATAGTTGAAGCCCGCGGTCATGGCGCCAGCTTGCGAATAGGCGCGGACATATTCGGCCTGGGCGTCTTCGGAAATGGCATCGGGCCGCGCCCCGCCGAAACGGTAGAAGAACCGCAGGTAGATGTCCTCGCGCCCTGCGGTCAGCGCCTCGGGCAGGTCGGGCAGAGCGTGGAAGCCGAAATGCCAACGATTGTGGTGAACCACCGGCCCGCCATCGCCCGGCACAGGCGCATCGAACACCGCCATCATGCGCACCCGCTCGGGGAACTGCGCGGCCAGTGCATAGGCAACCGGACCGCCCCAGTCGTGCGCGATCACGCCGAAGCGCTCGTGCCCCAGCGCGGTCATCAGCTTGGCGATGTCCTGGGCCACGGTCTTCTTGTCATAGCCTGATTCCGGACGGCTGCTGTCGCCGAGCCCGCGCAGGTCGGGCGCAATCACGCTGTGGTGCTTGGCGAGCGGCGGGATCACGTCGCGCCACATGAACCAGGTCTGCGGCCAGCCGTGCAGCAGCACGAGCGGATCGCCCGAGCCCGCCGTCACATAATGCAGCGTGACTTCACCCAGATCGGCGTGATGATGTGCGATTTCGCCCATCAGAACGGCCGATCGCCCATGATCGTCGCCCGGTTCATCCGGCGTACGCAGGGCGGGTAGTCCATCACCGCATAGTGCTGGGTGCAGCGGTTGTCCCAGATCGCGACCGAACCTGGGGTCCAGCGCCAGCGCAGCTGGTATTCGGGAATATGCGCCTGACTGATCAGATAGCGCAGCAGCTCGCCCGAACCGCTGGTGCAGTCTTGTCCAAAGCGGACCCGGCTGGCCGTGTGGTAGTTGGTGAAATGTGTCGCGAAGGCGTTGACGAACAGAACCTTGTTCCCGGTCACCGGATGAGTCCGGACCACCGGATGTTCGGGGTCGGGGAACCGTTCCTTCATCGCCAGCCGCTGTTCGATCGGTTTGGCGGCCATGAATGAAGCCTCCATGGAATGCCGGGCGCGCAGGTCGGCAATGTCTTCCTTGACCCGGTCGGGCAGGCGTTCGTAGGCCAGTTCCATATTGGCCCACATCGTGTCGCCGCCGACCGGCGGACATTCGAGGCAGCGCAACACCGCACCCATCGGCGGGCATTCGCGCCAGGTGGCGTCAGTGTGCCACGCGTTCTCATAGCGTTCGGGCGGACTTTCGGGGCTCTTCCAGATCTGGATGATGCCAGGCTCGCCGTCGGCGCTGTTGGCCAGCGGATGGTCCTCAAGCTCGCCAAAGCGGCGTGCGAGAGCGGCGTGTTCGGCATCGGTGATGTCCTGATCGCGGAAGAACAGCACCTTGTGCTTGAGCAGCAGGTCGTTGATCGTACCGGCCAAGTCATCGTTGGTTCCGACCTCGGCCAGGCTGACATCGCTGACTTGAGCGCCAAGGGCACAGGTGAGCTGTTCGACGCGCATGATCTCAATCCTCCAGAACGAACACAGACGAGCCGATGGTCTTGCCGGCCTCGAGATCGCGGTGTGCCTGGATGCAGTCGTCGAGCGCATAGCGCTGCCCGATCTCGACCTTGATCCGCCCGGCCGACAGGTGAGAGAACCAGAACTTGGCCAGTTCGGCGCGTTCGGCCGGGTCGGCGTAATAGTCGGCAAAGGCGGGCCGGGTGAAATAGACCGAGCCTTGCATGACCATCGCCATCGCGTCGATCGGCGGGAACGGACCCGAGGCTGTCCCGCAGCCGACCAGCACCCCGCGCCGCCGCAGCGACTTGAGCGAGCCGGCGAAGGTATCCTGGCCGACGCTGTCGAACACGGTCTGCACGCCCTCGCCGCCGGTCAGTTCCCTGACCCGCGCGGCGACATCCTCGCGGCGGTAGAACACGATCTCGTCGCAGCCCATTTCGCGGGCCTTGGCGGCCTTTTCCTCGCTCGAAACGGTGCCGATCACCCGCAGGCCGATCAGCTTGGCGATCTGCACCGCCAGCAGGCCGACCCCGCCCGCCGCAGCATGAAGCAGGATAGTATCGCCCGCTTTCAGCCGGGGGTCGGTCTTGAGCAGCCAATAGGTGGCGGACAGCCCGCGCATGGTCGAGGCAGCAGCGGTTTCGAACGAGATGCCCTGGGGCAGCTTGAACAGCGGCGCGGCCGGCATCACCCGCTGGGTCGCATAGGCCCCCAGCGGACTGCCGTTGTAGGCCACCCGGTCACCGACCGCGACACTGGTCACACCATCGCCCAGTTCGAGCACTTCGCCCGCACCTTCGACCCCGATCCCGCACGGCGGCTGGACCGGATAATAGCCCGAACGGAAATAGGTGTCGGCGAAGTTGCAACCGACCGCCCCGTGCCGCACCAGCACTTCGCCGGGGCCGGGACGACCGACCTCGACGTTCTCGACCTTGAGGACTTCGGGTCCGCCGGTTTCGTAAAAGCGCACAGCCTTGGCCATGGTCACACTGCTCTCCCCAATTCGTTGAAGCGCTTGTAGGCGATTCGCGGCTTGCGGATTTCACTTTTCATGACATAATTTTCACATCTCGTGACAAGGAGCGCGAAATGGCCGAGCTGGTAAGGGTCGCAGCATTGAGCGGCTATCTCGAAGTCATGACCGCGCTCGGCGCTGACCCGCGCCCGCTGTTGCGCGAGCAGGGCCTTGGGGCCGCGCTGATGCGCGATCCCGAACAGCCGATTCCGGCCCGGGCAACGGCCCGCTTGCTCGAGCGGAGCGCGGCGGTGACCGGCTGCGTCACCCTGGGGCTGCGGATGGTGGAGGGGCGCACCCTCGCTAACCTTGGTGCCACCAGTCTGCTGATCGTGCACCAGCCAACCTTGCGGCAAGCGCTCGCTGCGCTGCGCGAATTTCGCGCCAGGATCAATTCGGTGCTGGCCCTGCAGCTTGAAGAGCACGGCGATGAAGCCATCCTGCGCGAGGATTTCATGCTGGCCCGGCCCGAGCCGTCGCGCCAGTCGTCAGACCTGGCGCTGGGCGTGCTGGCCAAGCTGTGCTCGGCGGCCCTGGGCGAAAACTGGAACCCGCGCGCGGTCTGTTTCACCCATGCTGCCCCGCCGAGCGCCGAACTGCCGATCTACCACCGCGTATTCGGTTGCCGTCCGCTGTTCGGCAGCAGTTTCAACGGCATCGTAGTCGCTCGCGAGGATCTTGACCGGCCCAATCCCAGAGCTGACGAGCAGCTGGCCCACCATGCCCGGCACCTGCTTGAGGCGGTGATGAGCCCCACCGCGCAAACCTGCTCCGACCAGGTCGAGCAGCTAATCAAGCTGTTGCTGCCCTCGGGCCGCGCCTCGATCCAGATCTGCGCCGCTTCGATGGGCATGACCGTCCGGACGCTGCAACGCGCGCTCGATAGCGAAGGCCACAGCTTCACCGAACTCATCAACCGCGCCCGGATGCAGCTCGCCACGCAGTACCTGAGCAATCCCGGGGCGCGGATCACCGATGTCGCCGATCTGCTCGGCTATGGCTCGATCGGTGCCTTCAGCCGCTGGCACAGCAAGATGTTCGGAAAAGCACCGCGCTCGCGGCAACGGGCGCTGGGCGATTGAGTTGCGCGAGAGATTGGAGCGGGTGAAGGGAATCGAACCCTCGTATTCAGCTTGGGAAGCTGCTGCTCTACCATTGAGCTACACCCGCCCGAAATCTCTGGCTTCAGGCCGCGCAGGCCCTTGCCACGACAGGCATTGCCGGTCAACTGGACTCGAACCAGTGTGAAGAGGCGAGGACATGGGCGAGCAGGTGATCACGATCGAAACCAGAGGCGCGGTGGAGGTGGTCAGCCTCAACCGGCCCGACCGGCTCAACACCATGAACGAGGCCTTGATCCAGGCCTTGCTCGATTACTTCACCGGGCTGCAGCACCGCCACGCGGTGCGGGTGGTGGTGCTGCGGGCCGAGGGCCGCGCGTTCTGTGCCGGGCTCGACCTGACCGGGTGGGAGCGCGATCCGGAAGCCGGGCCGATCCACCAATCGTGGCGGACCCAGCAGATGATCGCGGCGGTGATGCAGGCGATGCGGCGGTGCCCACAGCCGGTGATCGCCTGCGCGCAAGGCCCGGCCTGCGGCGGCGGGTTCTCGCTGCTGCTGGCCAGCGACGTCCGCTATGGCGCGCCGGACCTGCGGATGAACGCGGCCTATATCAAGATCGGGCTGGGCGGCTGCGACATGGGGGCGAGCTATTTTCTGCCGCGGCTGGTCGGCAGCTCGGTTGCCAGTGAATACCTGCTGACCGGCCGGTTCATGAGCGCCGAGAAGGCCGTGGCCTGCGGGCTGTTCAGCGAGATCGTTCCGCACGGCGAACTGCTGGGCAAGGCGCTGGCGCTGGCGGATGAAATGCTGCTGACCAGCCCGATGGGGCTGCGGCTGACCAAGGATGCGCTCAACCTCAACATCGATGCCGCGAGCATGGAGCACGCCTTTGCGCTCGAAGACCGCCAGCAGGTGATGCTCGGTCAGGCCGGCGACTTTGCCGAGGCCAAGGCGGCGTTCTTCGAGAAGCGCCCGCCGGAGTGGAAGGACGGCTAGGCGCTCGGTTCGGTGCGTTTAGGCTGCCTTCTAGGTCTGAATGGTTCACGCAGAGGCGCAGAGAAGAAAAGGGAGGCGCAGAGGGGTTGCGCAATCCGCGAAGCGGCTCTGACTGCCCGACCCCGCGCCAATCGCACCGTCGAAATTTGAAAGCGGCTGCGCCGCAAACGCGACGTCTCTGCGCCTCCCTTTTCTTCTCTGCGCCTCTGCGTGAACCAAATAACCCCGACCTTGCCACCAAAGCCAAGGCCCGATCAGCCCGCCTGGCTGCGCCCGCGTTCCATCACCGCCTTGCGCCGTTCCTCGACCTCGCCGCCCTTGACCTGGGCGTTGCGGGCCGAGGAGGTGCGGTGTTCGAGCGCCATCGCCTCGCCGAACGGCTCGGCGAAGCCCGCGTCGATCAGGCCCTTGTAGGCCTGGACCATGCCCGGATCGGCACTGGCAATGTCGGCGGCGAGCTTCTTCGCGGTGGGCAGCAGTTCATCGGCCATAACCACCCGGTTGACCAGGCCCCAGGCGCAGGCGGTTCCGGCATCGAGGAAGTTGCCGCTGAGCGACAGCTCCTTGGCCCGGCTGATCCCGATCAGGCGCGAGAGTTTTTGCGAAAGGCCCCAGCCTGGCATGATCCCGACCCGCGCATGGGTATCGGCGAAGCGGGCGTTCTCGGAGGCAATCAGGATGTCGCAGGCCAGCGCGACCTCGAACCCGCCGGTGATCGCGACGCCATTGATCGCGCCGATCACCGGCTTGCGGCATTGCTCGATCGCCTTGACCGGGTTGGCAGCGGGTGTCTCGGCATTGGCCGCGCCGAGGCCCTGTTGCCCCAGTTCCTTGAGATCAAGACCCGCCGTAAAGGCCCGGGTACCGGCGCCGGTCAGCACCACGGCGCGCACGCTGTCATCGCCGTCCAGTTCCAGCATGACCCGCGCCAGGTCAGCCCGCAGCGCGCTCGACAGCGCGTTCATCGCCTCGGGGCGGTTCATCGTCACGACCGCGACCGGTCCGTCGCGTTCTACCGTCACCAGCATGGCCTTACATCCGCGTCCGGGCGCTTTGCCCGTCGTCGATCCGGATCGTCGCGCCGGTGACGCATTCGCTGCTGGGCGCGACCAGATAGAGCAGGGTCGAATCCATCTGTTCGGGCACCGGCACACGCTTGCGCGGCAGGTGCTGCGCCGGATTGCCGCCCATCCGCTCGAACATGCCGTCGGTCATTTCAGAAACGAACATCCCCGGCGCGATCGCGTTGACATTGATGTTGTAGTGAGCCCATTCGACCGCCAAGGCCTCGGTCATCCGGGCAATCGCGGTCTTGGTCACGGCATAAAGCGCCGCCCCGCCGCCGTCATAGCGGAAGTGCGCGACCGAGCTGATGTTGACGATCCGCCCCGGTTTCTCCGCCGCGATCAGCCGCCGGGCGACTTCGCAGGCCAGGATCCACGGGCCGCGCAGGTTGACGCCGAGGACCTGGTCGATCAGCTCGAGGCTCATCTTGTGGGCACGCTGGGCGTCGGGCATCCCGGCGTTGTTGACCAGGATGTCGATCGTGCCGAAGGCGGCTTCGCCCGCCGCCACGGCAGCGACGATGCTGCCCGCGTCGGTCGCATCCATCTGTACCGCGAGGGCCTTGCCTCCGGCAGCCTTGATCTTGTCGGCGAGCGCATCGAGCCGGTCCTTGCGCCGCGCGGCCAGCACCACCGCCGCGCCCTGGCTGGCCAGAACCTCGGCAAACCGCGCACCCAGACCCGAGGAAGCGCCGGTAACCAGGGCGACCCGGCCGGTCAGGTCGGTCGAGGCATTGGGTAGGGGATATTCGCTCATGTCACTCTCCACTCGCCGCTTCCACGACATCGCGCAGGCGGTCTTTTCCGAACCACATTTCGTTCCCGAGGAAGAAGGTCGGTACCCCGAACGCCCCGCGCGCCACCGCGCTTTCGGTGCTGGCGACCAGTTCGGCCTTGATTTCGGGATCCTCGACCAGTTCCCCCAGCGCCGCAGCATCGAGCCCCGCGCCAGTCACGGTCTGCGCCCAGACTTCCGGATCGTCGAGCTTGAGCCCGTCCTGCCACAGCGCGGCATACATCGCCTCGCGATAGGCCGGGCCGCAGCCGAGCCGCTCGGCCGCGACCGCGCCGCGCATCGCCAGCAGGGTGTTGACCGGAAAGTGCGGGTTGAGCTTGAACCCGCCGAACCCGTGCCGGGCCATGAACCGGTCCATCTCGAGCCGGTCATAGTTCACCTTGGCTTCGACATGGCCGTAGGTCATCATCGGCGGGCGGTTGCCGGTCGCCTTGAAGATCCCGCCCAGCAGCACCGGGACATAGCGGAAGCGGACCTTGCCGGCCGCCTCGATTGCCGGGATCGCGCGGTGGACGAACCACGAATTGGGCCCGCCGAAATCATACAGAAACTCGATCTCGGTCATCACCATGTCTCCCCGTATGGGCGGATTTCCTGCTCGAAGGTCCAGGCCGCGCGGGGCTGGTTGTAGAGCGCCCAATAAGCCTCGGCCACTGCTTCGGGCGGCATCAGCAGGTCGGGCTGGGCGGCCAGCGCTTCGGCCCCGATCCGTTCGGTCACCCGCGCGCGGACCCATTCGGTATCGACCCCGGCGTCGATCACCAGATGCGCGACGTGGATCCCCTGCGGCCACAGTTCGCGTGCCGCGGATTGCGCGGTGGCACGCAGACCGGCCTTGGCCGCGGCGAAGGCGGCATAGCCGGGGTTGCCGCGCAGTCCGGCGGTCGCCCCGGTGACGAAGATCTTGCCGTTCCCGCGCGGAAGCATGATCCGGGCAGCTTCACGGACCGAGACGAACCCGGCGAAGCAGGCCATTTCCCAGACCTTGCGGAATACCCGGTCGGTTGTCTCGAGCAGCGGAAACTGGACATTCGCCCCGACGTTGAACACCACCAGCGCGAGCGGGGCCACGGCTTCGGCCTCTGCCAGGAAGGCCGCGACATCTTCGGGCTCGCGCGCGTCGAGGCTGCGCCCGGTCACCGCACCGCCCAGCAAGGGGGCCAGCTTGTCGCCATTGCGGCGTCCGGCGTGAACCGCGAATCCTTCACCAGCGAACTTGCGGACGATCGCCGCGCCGATGAAATCGCCCGCGCCGATCACGGCGACCGATTGCTGCGCCATGCTATTTCCTTTCCAGCGGGATCACCGCGACCGTGAACCGCGAAATGCAGACCAGTTTGCCGCCCTCGTCCTCGATTCGGATCGTCCAGACCTGGGTGGTCCGGCCCAGCGATTCCGCCCGGGCGATGGCATAGACATGGCCGTCGTAAGCCGGTCGGATATGGTTGGCGTTGATCTCCATCCCGACCCCGACCGACTTGGTCCGGTCGACGCACCAGCCGGCTGCGACCGAGCCGACCGTTTCGGCGAAGGCCACCGAAGCGCCGCCATGGAGCCGCCCGAACGGTTGGCGGGTGCGTTCATCGACCGGCATCCGCGCCTTGATCCAGTCATCGCCGCAATCGACGAATTCGATGCCCAGCCAGCCGTTCATCGATCCCGCGCCGCCGCGGGTCATGGCTTCGAGATCGGGACGCGCGCCGCCCCACCAGATAGATGCGTTGCTCATCGCAACTGTCTGAAGCAGGCGGGCACTACTGTAAACCGGGTCAGGCGGCTTCGGTCAGCTTCTTGCCCGCGCGGACCCCGTCATAGAGGAATTCGCTGCTTTCGAGGTCGGTTGCCGGGATCTGTTCCTTCTCGGCCCAGTAATCCTGATTGTGGCGCCATTCGGGCTTGTCGCCGCGTTTGGGCAGGCTCTTGAGCGCGCGCATCAGGTAACTGGGATTGAAGTTGTCGTTCTCGATCCAGTCGCCCAGCGGCATGTTGTGGTCCTCGTCGCGCAAGGCAACATCGACCCGCTTGGCCCCCTTGCTGTCCATATGCTTGAGCAGCTTGCAGACAAAATCGCCGAGCATGTCGACCCGCAGCGTCCAGCTCGCCCGGAAATAGCCCATCACCCAGACCATGTTGGGAACCCCGGTGAACATCATCCCGCGGTAGTTGACCGTCTCGGCCCAATCGACCGGCTGGCCATCGACCTCGAATGGGATTCCGCCCATCAGCAGGAAGTTGAAGCCAGTCGCGGCGACCACGATGTCGGCCTCGATCTCGGTCCCGCCCTTGGTCCGTACGCCGGTTTCGGTGAAGGTCTCGATCTCGTCGGTGACCACGGTCAGCTTGCCGGCCACGGCCGCCTTGAAGATATCGCCTTCCGGGCAGAACGCGAGGCGCTGCTGCCACGGGCGATATTTGGGCGTGAAGTGGGGTTCGAACTGGAAGTCCTCATCCCCGGTGAAAGCCCTGACCAGTGCCTTCAGGTCCTCGAATACCGCGTCGGGTTCGGTCATGCAGCGCTTGGTCATGGCGTCCATGTCGAACATGACCTGCTGGCGCACCACGCGGTGGATGGTCGGTTCGTCGATCCCGACTTCGCGCAGCCGGTCGGCCAGCTCGTTCTTGTTCTCGGCGCACATGAAATAGGTCGGCGAGCGCTGCAGCATCGTCACGTGGGCGGCCTTCTCGGCGAAGGCGGGGATCACCGTGGCGGCAGTCGCGCCCGATCCGATCACCAGGATCCGCTTGCCGGTATAGTCGGTCTT
>CALCQB010000321.1 GCA_937897535.1 uncultured Novosphingobium sp.
CCACACGTCTGGGCTGTGATCAGGCGCGCCGCAAGCTGAGCTTTGGTCTGGATGCACCCCGTGCGCCCGGCGAGTTTGGCTTGAGCGAGCAGCGTGGCGAAGTGGCACTGGCCACCGCACGTGATCGCCTGCTGCCGCTGCAGCAGCTGAAAATCGCCGGCCTGCACAACGCCGCCAATGCGCTGGCTGCGCTGGCCCTGATCGAAGCCGCCGATCTGCCGCGCGCCGCCGCACTCAAGGCGCTGATCGAGTTTCGTGGCCTGCCGCATCGCTGCGCGCTGGCGGGCGAAGTCGACGGTGCGCGCTACTACAACGAGAAAGCCTCGATCAACGGTTCGTCGCAAACCAGCTTCGCGACCGGTGGGCGCGGTATCTACAACCCGGCGACCGGCACGCGCGACAACCTTGCGGATCAGCGCGGCTTCGATCTTGTCGGCCAGGTCAGCTGGGATCTCCAGCGCGGCGCCCTTGAAGGCCCGGGCCAATGCACCCTTGAGCTTGCCCTTGGCGATCGCCGTTTCAAGCTGGCTGCGCGAAACGCCGATCCAGGCCCCCCGCCCCGGCGCGCGGGCCAAAGCATCGGGCAGGACCAGGCATTCCCCGTGTTCATTGGCGGGCGAGATCGCCAGGCGCAGCAGATCATCCCGGGAACCATGGTCCCCGGTCAGGATGCAGCGCCGCTCGGGTTGACCCGAGTCGGGCTGCTTCAAGGTGTCGGAAGCTAGCGGCTCATTGTGAGGAATCCGCATCGGCGGCCTCCTCTGTGGCTGGCTCGTCTTCGAACCAGTGCGCGCGCGCGGCCATGATGATTTCGTTGCCCTGCTCTTCGCTCAGGCCGTATTCGCCCAGCACGCCGCCCTTGTCCTCGGCGCGTTCGCTCCGGCGCGGCGGAGCACTGCCATCGCGGCGGCGCTGTTCGACCCGCTTCTTGGCGATCAGCTCGTCGGTGGCGAGATCGGCCAGATCGTCGAGCGTCTTGATCCCGGCCTTGCCCAGCGTGACCAGCATCTGCTCGGTCAGGTGCGGGATCTCGGCCAGATCGTCCTCGACGCCCAGGCCCTGCCGCTGTTCGCGGTAAGCTGCCTCGCGGCGATCGAGCGCTTCCTTGGCACGGCTCTGGAGTTCTTCACCCAGTTCCTCATCGAACCCTTCGATCGCAGCAATTTCGGCAAGGTCGATATAAGCGACTTCTTCCAGCTCGCTGAACCCTTCGGCGACCAGCAGCTGCGACAGGGTTTCGTCGACGTCGAGTTCTTCCTCGAACATCTTCGAACGCTCGGCGAATTCCTTCTGGCGCTTTTCGCTGGCTTCCTGCTCGGTCATGATGTCGATCTGGCTGCCGGTCAGCTGGCTGGCGAGCCGGACGTTCTGGCCGCGGCGACCGATCGCCAGCGAAAGCTGGTCATCGGGAACCACCACTTCGATCCGGCTTTCCTCTTCGTCGATCACCACGCGGCTGACCGTGGCCGGCTGCAGCGCGTTGACCACGAAAGTCGCGGTGTCTTCGGACCAGGGGATGATGTCGATCTTTTCGCCCTGCATTTCCTGGACGACGGCCTGGACGCGGCTGCCCTTCATCCCGACGCAGGCGCCGACCGGATCGATGCTGCTGTCGCGGCTGATCACGCCGATCTTGGCGCGGCTGCCCGGATCGCGGGCGGCGGCCATGATGGTGATGATGTTGTCATAGATTTCGGGCACTTCCTGCGCGAACAGGGCCTTCATGAAATCGGGGTGGGCGCGCGACAGGAAAATCTGCGGGCCGCGGTTCTGACGCTCAACCTTGAGGATCAGCGCGCGGACCCGCTCACCGACCCGGGCCATTTCGCGCGGGATCTGCTGATCGCGGCGGATCACGCCCTCGGCCCGGCCGAGGTTGACGATCACGTGGCCGAATTCGACCGACTTGATCACGCCGGTGACCATTTCGCCGGCGCGGTCCTTGAATTCCTCGAACTGGCGCTCGCGCTCGGCGTCGCGGACCTTCTGGAAGATTACCTGCTTGGCCGACTGCGCGTCGATCCGGCCGAGATCGACCGGCGGCAGCGGATCGACGATGAAGTCACCCAGCTTGGCGTCGGCCTGCAGCTTCTGCGCGGCCTTGAGGTCGACCTGCTTGAAGTAATCTTCGACTTCCTCGACCACTTCGACCACGCGCCACAACCGCAGATCGCCGGTGCGCGGATCGAGCTTGGCACGGATGTCGTTTTCAGCGCCGTAACGGTTGCGGGCGCTCTTCTGGATCGCTTCTTCCATCGCCTCGATCACGATCGACTTGTCGATCATCTTCTCGGTCGCGACCGAAGTGGCGATCGCGAGCAGTTCGGCGCGGTTGGCGGAAATCGGACTGGCCATCTATCAGTCTTCCTGTTCTTCGAGAATTTCGTCGACGCCCGAGGTATCGAGCGGGCGGGTGGCTGCAATCAGCCGGTCGGTCAGGACCAGCTTGGCGGAATTGATATCGCTGAGCGGGAACGAGACCTCACCAGACTTCTTGTCGGCGACGGTAACGATATCCCCTTCCAGCCCGACCAGGTCGCCCTGGAGCGACTTGCGGTTTCCTTCGACCGGCGTGCCCAACTGGACCCGCACTTCGTGTCCGGCCCATTGGGCGTAATCCTTGGCCCGGGTCAGCGGACGGTCGATACCGGGCGAGGAAACTTCGAGGCGGTAGGCGTCCTCGATCAGCATCTCGCCAGCTTCTTCCAGCGCATCGATCGCATCGGAAATGCGATGCGAGAGCGCAGCGCAGTCCTCGATCACCAGCTGGCCGGTATCGGGGCGTTCGGCCATGATCTGGAGCGTCTGCTCCTCATCGCCGATCTCGCCGCCCTTGAACAGCCGCACGCGCACGAGATCGAAGCCGAGGGCCTTGGCCTCCGGCTCGACGACTTCGGTAATGCGCGCGATATCTGTCACCAGTCACTCCTTGCCCGGCGGGTGTGACAACGAAGTTTCGCGCCGGCCCCTTTCGGCGCCAGCCCCTTCGTTGCGTCACAATGTCGGGATGGATGCGCAAATAGGGATCAGCCAGGCGAAAAGCAAGCCGGAATCACGCGCCATTGTATTATCAGCGCACCTAGCCTATATCAGCCGGGCTAACGTCGCCTGCGACGGAACTTTTTGGCTTTAGGCTCTTCGTTCCCTTTCTCGCTTCTCTACGCTCCGCCGGCCGCTTTTTGTCGGCGGGTCAACCGTGTTTCGTGAAAGGAACAGATCATGCCAGTAGGCACCGTAAAGTTTTTCAATGCCGCCAAGGGTTATGGCTTCATCGCTCCCGATGAAGGTGGCGGGGACGCATTCGTCCACATCACTGCCGTAGAACGCGCCGGGATGGCCACGCTCGATAAGGACCAGCGCGTCAAGTACGAGCTGGAAACCGACAAGCGCGGCAAGACCTCGGCCGTCAGCCTCGAAGCGGCCTGACGCCATGGCCAAGGAGGATCTCCTGACCCTCGACGGCCAGATCGACGAAATCCTTCCCGACGGCCGCTTCGGCGTGCTGCTCGAGAACGATCACCGGATCATCGCTTACACCGCCGGGAAGATGCGCAAGTTTCGCATCCGCTCGGTGGTGGGCGACCGGGTTCGGGTGGAAATGACTCCGTACGACCTCAGCAAGGGGCGCATCGTGTTTCGCGAGCGCGGCCCGGGCGGGGGTCCTACGGGGCCACACGGGAAACGGCGGCATTAGCCTCCCAATAACAACAAGGTGGCGGCGATCACGCCGCCCGGAAATGATAATGAATTTGAATACCCTGATACCGGCGATGCGCCGCGGCCTGCGCCGTGGCGGGATCGCCCGGAGCCGGGCCGCAAATGGCCTGCTCCTTCACGGCCGATTGCTGGCCTCCCCGCTCTCGCGAGAGGAAACCCGCCTGGCCGTGATCGAAGTGCTGGGCTGAAAAGCCGGAAAGGCGAGTGCGGAAATGATGTCCGAGAGCTTCTACATCGAACAGGCCGACAGCTGCGAACGCGCCGCCGAGGCCGCCCCGCTCGCCAACCAGCGTGAAACTCTGATGCGTTCGCGCGCGGTCTGGCTTGGCCTGGCTGCGCGCGAGCATTCCATTCGTACCGCCCGGGCCGAACGCGATCGCGCCCGCGAAAAGGAACTGACCGATGACCGATGACACAGTCCGCCCGTTCCTGATTCAACGTCAGGATGACGGAACCTTCCGCCTGACCATTCGCGATGTGCGCTACAACTCGCAAGGCTATCCAATCGTTACCGGCACGATGCACGAAACGATCTTTGCCACCTCTGCCGCTGCCAAGAATTTCGCCCGGTCGAACTTTGACGCCAAGGCCGGTCAATACGCCACGAAGTAGGCGCCGGCGCGCTCAGTCGCCGGGGTAATAGTCGTCGTCATAGCCGGTCCGGCTATCGTTGAAGCGGTGTTCTTCTTCTTTCTTGCGTTGGGCGGCCTCGGCTTTCAGCGTCCGCGCCTTGTCGTCTTGCGCTTCGGCAACCAGATCGTCGCTGTTCCACCACGAGGCGGCCAACGCCGACAGCTTGGTCATCACGCTCGCGTCCTTGTCGACCCGGTCTTCGACATCCTCGACACTGATCTTGAGCCGCTCCTGCGCCTCGGGGCTGTTGTCGATGTAGGTGTAAGTCGCGCTCAACAGCGCGACGCCGGCCACGACCAGCAGGATCAGGCCGACGATGATCCGTTTGAAAATACCGGCAACTGACATGGTAACCTCTGGTCCGCTGCTTAATCCAGGTCAGTTGAAGGCGTCGGGATCGATCGCCTTCATGTCTTCCTTTTCGTGCACCACACCGTCGCGATCAACCCACACTTCCTGATAGGTCACGCCGCCGCGGCTGTCGCGCGAACTGGTCCCGCGGGTACTGCTGCCCCAACCGTCGTCGGCCCGCTTCTGCGCGGAATAGCCGCTGCCGGAACTCGCCGAGCTCCACGGGTTCGATTTCTTGTGGTCGCCGCCCTTGGTCGAGCTGAGCGCGCCGCCGATCCCGCCGAACAGCATCAAGCACAAGCCGATCGTCAGGCGCGGTGAGAATGTGAGTATTCTGAAAAAGCCCTGCATGAGCCAACTCCCCGTAATCGCGTCTGATTTAGCGGGAAAAGTTTACCAATCCGCTAATCGGCGGACCGTTCGCTGAGCCCGTGCTTCTTCATCGCATGGCGCAACTGGTCATAGCTGAGGCCGAGCGCCTTGGCGGTCTGGCGCTGGTTGAAGCGGTGGCGGGCCAGCGCCTGTTCGAGGATCGCCTTCTCGTGGGCATCGACCGCGCCACGCAGATCGGTGACCTGATCGAGCGCGGTGGACGGTGCCGGACGGGCCGGTTCGGAGGCGGCACTACCCGCATCGGCCAGACGCGACATCGCGGCCGGCTTCCACGGGCTGTCGAACGGATCGAACACCACATGCCCGACCGGCGCCTCCCAATTGTCCCAGCGATAGACCGCGCGTTCGACCACGTTGCGCAGTTCGCGGACATTGCCGGGCCATTGGTATTCCTCCAGCCCGGCCATCGCCGCAGCACTGAAGCCCGGCCACGAATCCCAGTGCAGCTCGGCCGCCATCCGCCGCCCGAAGTAGTCTGAAAGCACCTGGATATCGCCTTCGCGCACCCGCAGCGGCGGCAGGGTGATCACCTCGAAGCACAGCCGGTCGAGCAGGTCGGGGCGAAACCGGCCTTCCTCGGCCAGACGCGGCAGGTCCTCATTGGTCGCGGCAACGATCCGGACGTCGACCCGGATTGGCCTGGATGACCCGATCCGCGTAACCTCGCCGTATTCGACCGCGCGCAGCAGCCGTTCCTGGGCGCCCATCGACAGGGTTGCCAGTTCGTCGAGAAAAAGCGTCCCTTTGTCGGCTTCCTCGAACCGGCCGGCCCGGGCTCTGGTAGCACCGGTGAACGCACCCTGTTCATGACCAAACAGCTCCGCCTCGATCAGCGTTTCCGGCAAGGCCGCGCAATTCAGCGTGACCAGCGGCTCGGCCCAGCGCTGCGACAGCTGGTGGAGGCGTTCCGCGATCAGTTCCTTGCCGGTCCCGCGCTCGCCGATCACCAGCACCGGGCGGCCCATCGGCGCGGCCCGGCTGGCGCGTTCAACCGAATCGAGAAAGGCGCCCGACTGTCCGACAAACTGGCTGTTGCGCTCCATACCCAATATGTAGCGAAATTTCCCAACCTGCTGCAAGAATTCCTACATGTCGTTCGTCGATTGATTGCAAAAGGCGCAGAAATCAGCGCATCCTTCCAATTGGCACGCCCCTTGCTGAAAGGTGAACAAACCCCATTCGCGGAGGAACACCATGTTCACCAAGCTGATCAACCAGGCCACCACCCTCGACAAGGCGATCGCCCTGTCGCTCGCGGCAATGCTCTCGTTCAACGTGCTGGTCCTGGCCAACCAGGTCGACCGCTCGACCAGCTTCGCCCAGACCCAGGGCGCAGCGGCCCAGCAGGCTTGAGCGCGCTGGTGACCCGCAAGATGGGACATGACCCCTTTTCCCCGCTTGGGCCGGAATCCCAGGCAACCCCCGATGGCGGCACCCAGTCCCCCCGCCGCTCTGGGGTTCCGGCTCAGACAGACCTCGGCCCCATTGGCACCGCCCCCCGCCAGCGCACTTCGCGCCTCGAGGCCGAGGTCGAACGTCTTCGCCGTACGCCTACGCCAACCTTTTCCTCTTCGACCGGAGTACCCTGGATGGGCATTTTCAGCCGCACCCGTGATATCATCGCCGCCAACTTCAACGACCTGCTCGACAAGGCTGACGATCCTGAAAAGATGATCCGGATGATCATCTTCGAGATGGAGGAAACGCTGGTCGAAGTGCGGGCCAGCGCGGCCCGGACGATCGCGGATCAAAAGGAAATGCACCGCCACACCGTCAAGCTCGATCGGCTTCAGGCCGACTGGGCCGACAAGGCCCAGCTCGCGCTCAGCAAGGACCGCGAAGATCTGGCCCGCGCCGCCCTGGTCGAACGCAAGAAGGCCGCCGACATGGCCGATCAGCTCAAGACCGAGATCACCGTGCTCGACGATGCGCTGCGGGCCTATGAGCTCGACATCGAAAAGCTCCAGACCCGCCTGCGCGAAGCCCGGGCCCGCCAGGGTTCGATCGTCGCCCGGCTCGAAAGCGCCGAGAACCGCGTCAAGCTGCGCACGCTGCTGGCCAGCGAGCGGGTCGACGAGGCGATGGCCCGGTTCGACCAGCTCGAACGCCGGGTCGACTATGCCGAAGGCCGCGCCGATGCGCTGAGCCTGGCCGACCAGTCGAGCAAGCCGAGCCTCGCCGACGAGATCGCCGCACTGGCCGGTCAGGACAAGATCGACGAGGAACTCGAAGCAATGAAGGCCGCGCTCAAGGGCGATGCCGGACAGCGGGAGGGTTGAGCCATGGACGTCGATCTTACCGCATTGTTCGTCGCGCCGACGATCGTGATCGGCCTGCCCTGGCTGATCCTCCACTACATCACCAAGTGGAAGACTGCCCCGACGCTGACCAGCAACGATGAAGAGCTGCTCGACGAGCTGTACCAGCTCTCGCGCCGGCTCGATGACCGGATGGAAACGGTCGAGCGGCTGGTCGCCGCCGACCACCCGGACTTCCGGACCCAGCGCCAGCTGGCCGATGGAACGCCTGAGGCCCACCCGCTCGACGATCTGAGTGCCGCCGACCTGCACAAGCTTCGGAGCCGCCGATGAACGAGGGGCGACGAACTTTTTACCGCGACAAGTTCAACGGCAAGCTGCTGGGGGTCTGTTCCGGAATGAGCGACTACTTCAACATCGACCCGCTGTGGTTCCGTCTCGCATTCATGATTTTATTTTTCGTTTTCAATATTTTCGTGCTGATTGTCTATTTCGTGATCGCGATGGTGACCCCAAAAAAGCCGCCATATCTCTACTCGGACAGTCTCAGCCGAACCTTCGCCGAACCGAATATTGCCGAACCCGCCGGGGACCTGATCCGACCGGCAACCAGGAAGGGGATTGACCAATGAACAGCCCGCGCACCCGTTTTTACCGCGACAAGGCCAACGGCAAGCTGATGGGTATCTGCGCCGGCATCGCCGACTATACCGGGGTCAACTCGATCTGGGTCCGGCTGGGCTTTCTTGGGCTGGTGTTCATGACCGGGGGCACGATCCTGCCGATCTACTTCCTGATGGGCCTGCTGGCCGACAAGAAGCCGCAGCATCTTTATGTCGATCATCAGGAGCAGAAGTTCTGGCAAGGCGTGCGCCAATCGCCGACCCGCACCGCGCGCGAGGTCAAGGCCCGCTTCCGCGACATCGACCGCCGCCTGGCCGAGGTCGAAACCTTTTACGTCAGCAGCAACCCGCGCCTGTCGAGCGAAATCGAACGGCTGCGCTGATCCGAACTATGCGAGGGGACAATCAATGTTCGACAGTCTGAAAATTCTGGTACCGCTGGCTCCTTTCCTGATGGTCGCCTTCATCGTTTGGACCAAGCACCAGTCGAAAATGGCCGAGCTGCGGATCAAAGACACCGCCGAAAAGGCCGCCCAGTACGTCAGCCACACCAGCGAGCTGGAAGAGCGCGTCCGCGTGCTGGAACGGATCGTCACCGACAAGGGCTATGACGTCGCCAGCCAGATCGAAGCCCTGCGCGACACCCGCAAGGTCGACGCCCTGCTCGACAACCGCGACAAGGAGCTGCGCTGATGGGCGCGGGCGACGTCTTCGAGCTGATCCGCCTCGTCGGCCCGCTGGTCGCGATCGTTACCGCGGTCGGCTGCGGCGCCTGGCTGATCGATACGCGGATGCGGATCAAGAACGGCTATCCGCTCAACGGTTCCTGGGGGCAGAAGCTGTACCCCAAGACCTCGAGCGAGGAGATCGAGCGGATCAAGCTGCTCAGCCAGGAAAACGCCGAGCTTCGCGCGCAGATCGGCAGCCTCAAGGACCGGGTCGGCAACGTCGAACGGATCGTCACCGACAGCGGCTATCGCCTGACGCACGAAATCGAGGCGCTGCGGATCGAACGGAAGGACGTGCAATGAACATCGCCGAAGCCATTGCCTTTTCCGCCCTGGTGATCGGCCTGATCAGCGGTGCCGGAATCTGGCTCGATGCCTACAAGCGCCGCCTGACCAACCGCGAACGCGAACTGGAACTGCGCGCGGGCCAGGACCGCGCCGAAGACAGCAAGAGTGCGAGCGAAGTCGCCGCACTCGAACAGCGCCTGCGGGTCCTGGAACGAATCGCTACCGACAAGGGCACCACCCTTGCCGCCCAAATCGAGGGCCTGCGCGAAAGCGCGGATGCCCGCTGACTACGCCGGAGAGATAACGATGGACTTTGGAACTGCACTGGTCGTGATCGCCGGAATCGGCGCCATATATTCGATGAAGTCGCAGCGCCTGCGCGCCGGCGGCTTCGGCCGGAACCGACACCGGCATGACGCAGCCGATGCCGAACAGCTGACGACCACTGCAAGCGCGCGCGAGACCGAGCTTCAGAAGGAAGTCGAATCCCTGCGCGAGCGGATCCACGTGCTGGAACGGATCGCCACCGATGGCCGCCAGACCCGCAACCTGGCCGATGAAATCGAAAGTCTGCGCGACCGCTAGGCGCAAGATGTAGAAGGAGAAAACGCCATGACCAGCGACTACCTCCTGATTGCCGCCGCCATGTTGACCGCGGTGGTGATCCTGGCCCAGGCGAGCCTGCGCGGCTGGCAGGGCTGGCTCCAGCTCAAGAACCGCGAGCTCGAACTGCACCGCCCCGAAATCGAAGGCGGATCGAGCAATGGCGCGGCGCGGATCGAGATCGCCGACCTGAAAGAGCGGATCCGCAAACTCGAAGCAATCGCCGCCGGGGTCGACCTGTGAGCGCCCACCGCAACGATGCCGCCCGCGCCGGGATTGGCCTCGGCACCGCGATCGCGGTCGCGATCAGCTGGAGCGTCAACAAGTCGATCGTCTGGGCGATCGTCCACGGGATCTTCTCGTGGTTCTACGTGATCTACTATGCCCTGACCCGGCCCGGCGGACTGTCCGGCTGACCCTGCGGACAGTGGACGCACCGGACCGGTGCCGCTAAGGCCCCGCCCATGCGCAGCCTCACCGACATTGCCGAAGAATATGCCTTCCTCGAAGGCGATGAACGCTATCGCCTGCTGATCGAACTGGGCCGCGAGCTCGAGCCGATGCCCGACGCGCTCAAGACCGACGCGACGCTGGTGCGCGGCTGTTCGGCCTCGGTCTGGGTCTATCCGGCCCAGCTGCCTGACGGCCGCCTGCACTTTCTGGCCGACAGCAATGCCGCGATCACCAAGGGGATCGTCGCGCTGGTGCTCGCCGCTGTCCAGGACCAGCCGGCCGAGCAGGTCGCGCAGGCCGATATCGCTGCACTGCTTGAGCCGTTCGACCTCAAGAACCAGTTGTCATCCAACCGCACCCAGGGCGTGCCGAACATGATTGCGCTGGTCCGCGAAACCGCCGGACGGCTTGCGGCGTTATAGCCGGGTGACACGGCAACTCTATCTGTTCGGCGGGCTGACCTGCGTCGCGCTCGGCATTGTCGGCGCGGTGCTGCCGATCATGCCGACCGTGCCATTCCTGCTGCTCGCAGCGTTCTGTTTCGCCCGGTCCAACCCGGCGTGGGAGCAGAGACTACTGGCCCATCCCACCTATGGTCCGCCGCTGCGGCAATGGCGCGAACGCCGGGCCATCTCGCGCCGGGCCAAGCTCAGCGCGATTATCGCCATGGCCATCGGCACGGCAGTGACCTGGTTCACGATCGGCTGGCCGTGGGTGCTGGTTTCGCTTGGCGTGCTGCTTGTCTCCGGCACCTGGATCTGGACCCGGGCCGAATAGCGCCGCTCTTGCAAAATGGCCCGCGCCGCGCCTATGGCCCGGCCATGGCCGACACTCCGCGCACGCTGTACGAAAAGATCTGGGACGCCCACGTGGTCGAGCGCCGCGACGATGGCACCTGCCTGATCTATATCGACCGCCATCTGGTCCACGAAGTGACCAGCCCGCAGGCATTTGAATCGCTGCGTACTTCGGGCCGCAAGGTCCGCCGCCCGGACCTGACCCTGGCGGTGCCGGACCACAACCTGCCGACCACCGCGCGGCGCGATTCCCGCGGCAAGCGCATCCCGATCGCCGACCCGGAAAGCGCGCAGCAGCTTGCCGCGCTGGAGCGCAACGCCCCGGAATTCGGAATCCGCCTGATCGGCGATGCCGATGCCGAGCAAGGCATCGTCCACGTCGTCGGCCCGGAACAGGGCTTCTCGCTCCCCGGTGCGACGATCGTCTGCGGTGACAGCCACACCGCCTGCCACGGCGGACTGGGCGCGCTGGCCTTCGGGATCGGCACCAGCGAGGTCGAACACGTGCTCGCCACCCAGACCCTGCTGCTGACCCCGTCCAAAACCATGGAAGTCCGGGTCGAAGGCGCGCTCGGCCCCGGTGTTACCGCCAAGGACGTGGTGCTGCACATCACCGGGGTGCTCGGCGCCTCCGGCGGAACCGGCTATGTGATCGAATACACCGGCCAGGTGATCCGCGACCTGTCGGTCGAAGGGCGACTGACCGTCTCCAACATGGCGATCGAACACGGCGCCCGGGCCGGCCTGATCGCGCCCGACGACAAGACCATCGCCTATGTCGAGGGCCGTCCCTATGCCCCCAAGGGCGAAGACTGGACCCGGGCCGTGGCCTGGTGGCGCAGCCTCGCCACCGATCCCGGCGCGAAGTACGACAAGGTGGTGGTGATCCAGGCGGCCGATATCGCCCCGACCGTCACTTGGGGCACCAGCCCCGAAGATACCGTGGCGATCACCGG
>CALCQB010000322.1 GCA_937897535.1 uncultured Novosphingobium sp.
TCAGCAGCGCCACCGCACCCAGCGGCACGTTGACGTAGAACACCCAGCGCCAGTTCCAGTTCTGGGTCAGCCAGCCGCCGACCAGCGGGCCCATGATCGGGCCGATCATCACCCCCATGCCCCACAGCGCCATCATCTGGGCCTGGCGGCTGGGCCGGTTGGTATCGATCATCGCCGCCTGGCTCAGTGGCGAGATGAACGCACCCATCGCGCCCTGCATCGCCCTGAAGATAACCATCTCGGTGATGTTCTGGGCCATCCCGCACAGCATCGAGGCGACCACGAACCCGACCACCGAGAAGATGAACAGCCGCCGCGAGCCGACCCGGTCGGCCAGCCAGCCGGTGATCGGCATGGCCACGGCCACCGCGACGATATAGCTGGTCAGGACCCAGCTGACCTCGTCCGAGGTTGCACCCAAGCTGGTCTGCATGTGCGGGATCGCGACGTTGGCGATGGTCGAATCGAGGATCTGGATCAGCGACGCGGTCATGATCCCAACCGCCAGCAGCATCGGGTTGGCGGCGTGCAGCAGCGCCACGTCTTCGCCAGGTGCAAGCGCGCGCGGGGCCGGAGGTGCGGCTGCGCGGCGGGCAGGGCTGGCGGCGGTACTGGCCATCGCGCCGGTTAGCGCTTGCGGCCGTCGGTGAAGACCTTGACCTTGGTCGACAGGCCCGAGATCAGCGGGCGCGGGCTGGGCTCGTCCAGCACGATCCGCACCGGCACCCGCTGGGTCACCTTGACCCAGTTGCCGGTCGCGTTCTGAGCCGGCAGCACCGAGAATTCACTGCCGGTCCCGGCCCCGATCGAGGCGACGTGAGCCTTCAGGACCACCCCCGGATAGGCATCGAACCGCACTTCGGCGGATTGCCCGACCTGCATCTCGGCCAGGTCGGTTTCCTTGAAATTGGCCTCGATATAGGCCGTCCCGTCCGACACCAGGGTCAGGACCGGCACCCCGGTGATGATATCCTGCCCGGCCTGCAAGCGGCCGGCCTGGGTGACCGTGCCCGAGGTCGGCGCGCGCACTTCGGTCCGCCGCAGGCTGAGCTCGGCCACCCGGCGCTGGGCCGTGGCCGAGGCCACCTGCGGATAAATTCCGGGCAGCTGCCGACCCGTGGCCAGCTTGGCGGCGGCTTCGTCGCGCTTGGCCACGGCCAGCTTGAGCTGTTCCTCGGCGACGCTGACTTGATGCTGCGCGGCCTCATAGGCGGCCTTGGTGGTGAAGCCCTTGCGCCACAACGCCTCCTGCCGCGAGAGGTTGGAGCGGGCGAAAGCAATGTTTTCCTGCGCTGCGGAAATGTCCGCGCCGGACATCGCGCTCGAACTGGCGGCGGCAATCTCGCTCGCCTGGGCCGTTGCGATCGCCGCATCGGCCTGGGCGATCTGGAGCTGGAACGGCTCGGAATCGATTCGGAACAGCAGATCGCCGGCCTTGACGCGCTGGTTCTCCTTGACGAACACGTCGACGATCTGCCCGCCGACCTGCGCGCTGACCGAAACCTTGTCGAGGTGGACATAGGCATTGTCGGTGCTGACCTGGCCTTGCAGGCTGCGCCAATAGACCGCGCCGCCGATCAGCAGCAACAAGGGCAGCGACAGCATCAGCAACAGGCGGCCCCAATTGCGCTGCGGCTTTGGCGGCAGGCTTTCCGCTTCGGCGGCGGCGCTGGCGAGCTGGGGATCGGCTTCAGCCATGGGCGACCTCCGGCAGGGCACGGGCGTTGGTGAAGTTCACGCGTATCGTCTCCAGCATTTCAGCCAGCGCGACCCGTTGTCCGTTGTCGAGCCCGCCAAGCATTTCGTCTTCCAGTCCGCCCAGGCTGGCCCGAACCTGGTCGATCAATTCGCGGCTGCGCTCGGTCAGGTGCAGGCGCCAGGCCCGCCGGTCCGCCGGGTCGCGGCGCCGCTCGATCAGTTGCGCTTCTTCCATCCGGTCGATCATCCGGGTCAGCGAGATCGGTTCGACCTCCAGCCGCTCGGCATAAAAGCCCTGATTCTCACCCTCGGTCACATGCAGGATCAGCAGCAATCGCGCCTGCGGGCTGGTCATCCCCAGCATCCGCACCCGCGCGTCAAAGGCCCGGCGGAGCAGGCGCGCGGTATCACTCAGGAGATAAGGCACAGTACTCATGGCAAGGCCACACATAGTAGCTTAGCTTACTATTGCAAGCAGCAAAGCGGTACGGCAGCCACGAATCCTTGGACGGCCGTCATCGGCAGGCGGAGTTCTCTATGATGGTCTGGCTGGGGCGGCAGGATTCGAACCTGCGAATGGCGGCATCAAAAGCCGCTGCCTTACCACTTGGCGACGCCCCACCACGGCGATTTCGAAACCGGAAATCGCGATCGGATGGTCCTGACCCGAAGGTCCGGAAGCGCGGCCTATAAGGGGGCCGCGCTCCGATGGGAAGGGGGGAAAGTCAGGCTTCGGCCGGTTCTGCCACCGCATCGAAATCGGCCGCTGAGTGACGTTCCGGCATCCGCTGGGTGTTGACGATGCGGCCGCGCTGGACGGCGGGGCGGGCGTGGACTTCAGCCACCCAGCGCCCGACCGCCTCGTACTGCTCCAGCTCCAGAAACTCGCGGGTGTTGCCATAGGCGACTCCCGAATAGAGGTTCCCGAGCCACGGATAGGCGGCCATGTCGGCGATCGAATATTCGTCGCCAGCCAGGAAGCGCGCCTCTTTCAGGCGGTTGTTGGCGACATCGAACAGCCGCTTGGTTTCCATCGCATAGCGATTGATCGCATATTCGATCTTGACCGGCGCGTAGTGATAGAAGTGGCCATAGCCGCCGCCCATGAACGGCGCGCTGCCCATCTGCCACATCAGCCAGCAGATCGCCTCGGTTCGCCCGGCCAGGTCCTGCGGGATGAACGCCTTGAACTTGTCAGCCAGGTGCAGCAGCATCGCGCCGCTTTCGAACAGGCGGAGCGGCTCGGCCCCGCTGCGGTCGCACATCGCCGGGATCTTGCTGTTGGGGTTGAGCGCGACAAAGCCCGAGCCGAACTGGTCGCCCTGGCCGATGTTGATCATCCACGCGTCGTATTCAGCCCCGGTATGCCCGGCCGCGAGCAGCTCTTCGAGCATGATCGTAACCTTCTGGCCGTTGGGTGTGCCGAGCGAGTAGATCTGGAACGGATGCGCGCCGACCGGAAGCTCCTTGTCCGTTTGCGCACCGGCGGTTGGGCGGTTGATGCTGGCGAACTGCCCGCCATTTTCCTTGTCCCAGACCCAGACCGGGGGCGGGGTGTATTCAGCATCGGCCATGGCGGTAGTCCTTCTGGTTTGTAGGTCTGCGTTGCAGCGTGAAATGAACTTTGGCGGATGAGCGGTCAAGCAACCAAGGCTATTCCCGCCAGCAGGCGCAGTTGCTCGGCCTGGGAGCGGTAGAGGAAGTCGCTCGGCAGGCCCAGCCGGACGCTGGCCTGGGCCGGGGGCGAGGCGGGATCGTGTTTGCGTTCGGCCAGCCGCGCGACCAGCTTGACCGCCATCCGGTCGGTCAGGGTCAGATCGTAGGCGCGGCCAAGCTCGAGCCGCTCGCGGATCAGCGGCGGCAGGATCGAGACTGCGGCGCGGGCCAGCGCGCGGTGGAGAAAACGCGGCACCGTGGGCGCGGCCTTGCCCGACTGGATGATGTCGAGGAATTCGATGTTGATCGGGTGCGGTTCGAATCCGGGGGCGAGCGCCTCCATCATCGTGAAGAAATCGGCCCGGCAGGTCAGCTTGTTCTGAACCCCGTAAAGCGCGGCAACAGCCTCGCCCTCGGCAAAGAAGCGGTTCTGGTCGGCGTCGCTGACCGGGGCGACGAAGCGGTGATAGGCGGTCAGGAAGCCATAGCCGGCGGTCGCGCTGACCCAGTCGACCAGCTCGGGATCGGTCGCCTTGTAAGCGATCCCGCCCGGCGTTTCGCCTGCCACCTTGGCGTGCATCCGCCCGACCCCGGCGATCAACCGCCGCGCGGCATCGGCCGGGCCATAGACCCCGATCATCGCGGCGTGGCCGGTGCGCTGCGAGCGGCCGATTGGATCGACCGGGTAGATCGAATGGTCCCACACGCCCGAGCCGATCCGCGGATCGGCAAATTCCATCAGCACCGCCGCGACCCCGCCGATCGCCAGCGCGATCTGGTTCTTGTAGATTCGCCAGGCGACCGACCCGGGTGCCATCAGCGCGGCGGCGCCGGACGGCTGGGAGTAGTCGAACGGTGGGATCGGTTTGGCGGCAGGCTGGGTCACGCGGAACCTTTCAGATGTGCCCACGGCCCGGTGATCGCGAGCGTTTTGGCCGGGCTGTAGAGATTGACGAACAGCGCCCGGCCATCGGGCGAGAAGCAAGCCCCGGCCGGCTCGGTCTGGATCCGGACCCGGCCCAGCGGATAGGGGTGGCCGTCGGTGGTCAGCCCACGCAGGTGGTTGTCGCTGATCGCGGTGTACTGGTCTTCGCAAACCACCAGCTGGCCGTCGGGGGCGATCGTCAGGTTGTCGCCATAATTGAACTGGTGCTTGTCGGTCGATTCGAAGAACAGTTGCAGCCGGTCGTCGCGCGGGCCGGGGACCAGCCGCCAGACCTGGCCGAGCTCGGCCGCGCCGCCCGCGGTGCAGGCAAAGTACAGCTCGCCCACACCCATGTGGATGCCCTCGCCGCGCGCGAACGGCAGCGCGCCCAGCTTCGCGCCGCGCTGGCGCAGATCGTCGGCCGGGCTTTCGACCTGGTCGAGTTCGACCCAGCGGACCTTGCGCCATTGCCCGGGCTTGATCGCCGGATCGCCGTGATCGAGCGCGAGCGCCTCAAGCTTGCCGCCTTGCGCCAATTGCCCCGGCACCTTGGGGGTGAAACGATAAAGCAGCCCGTCGTCGCGGTCCTCGGTCAGGTAGACCATGCCGCTGGCCGGATCGACCGCAGCGGCTTCGTGGTTGAACCGGCCCAGCGCCTTCAGCGGCACTGGACCAACCGGTCCGGTGGCGGCTGCAGGCACTTCGAACACCCAGCCGTGGTCCTGGCCGAGCTGGCCGCCGGCCCTGGAGACATCCTCCTCGCAGGTCAGCCACGAGCCCCACGGGGTGGTGCCTCCGGCGCAGTTGCGGATCGTTCCCGACAGCGAGCGGAACTGGCGTTCGAGCTTGAGCGTGGCCGCGTCGAGCACCACGGTGGTGGTCCCGCACGGCAGCGGCGCGCCGCCTATCCGGTCAAAGGCGAGGCCGCTCGCCCCGCCGCTGTCCTTGCCGACCCGCAGCTCGTGGTTGCGGACCAGCGCCAGCTTGCCGCCGGGCAGGGCGAAACAGCCCATCCCATCGGCAGCATCCGGGACCCGCCCGCCATCCGCCATCGGCTGACCCAGTTCGGACACCACGCGGTAGGAAAAACCGGCGGGCAGATCGAACAGGCCCTTCGGATCGGGCACCAGCGGGCCATAGCCCTTGGCCGAAGCGATCGGCTTGCCGCGGGCATGACAGCCCGACGCGGCCAGCGCGGCAAAGCCAAGCCCGGTGGCGGCGAGGAAGTGGCGGCGGTCGGTCTGGTGAGCCATCGCAGGAGGTGTGCCGCAGCGCAGGTGGCCCGTAAAGAGGGGTCTTGACAGCCATGGCCAAATGACTGATATTTCTGTCATGACAGAAATAAACAACGAGTCGCCCAAGCTGCATCCCGCCGTCCAGGAGTTCGTGCTGCGTTGGGGCGATCTGGGTGGGCAGTGGGGCGTCAACCGCTCGGTCGCCCAGATCCAGGCGCTGCTGATCCTGTCCGAGCGTCCGCTCAACGCCGAAGAGATCGCCGACAAGCTGGGCATGGCCCGCTCCAATGTGTCGAACAGCCTCAAGGAACTGCTGACCTGGAAACTGATCCACCGGGTGCCGTTGCTGGGCGATCGGCGCGATTTCTACGCTGCCGAAACCGACATGTGGCAGATGGCCAACAAGGTCGCGCTGGGCCGCAAGGAGCGCGAAATCGATCCGATGCTCGCCGCGATCGACGCAGCGATGGCGCAGGCGGATCAAGGCGGCGCGCTGCACCCGGTGGTGCGCCAGCGGCTCGGCGACATGCATGGCTTCATCCACACGGTCGAGGGTTGGTACCGGCAGATGCTGGGGGTGCCGCCCGCGCAGATCATGCGGCTGATCAAGCTGGGCAGCAAGGTGGTCGGCCTGCTCCGGTTCGTTGGCGGCAAGGGCAACGACAGCTCGGAATGAAGCCGCAAAATTTTTGCCCGATGATTTCTCTTTATACAGAAATAACGAATAGATGGAAAAGGACAGGACCATGGGGACACTGGCACAAGCAAAGGCACCGGCAGCGCTGCGCGATGCTCCCGGTGACCTCCATGACCTCCGCTTTTCCGCGCTGCTGGGGACGACGGGCTGGGCCAGGCTGCCCGCCGCCGTGCGCGCCCGCTTTGCCCATCGCTGCGCCCCGGGCGGCTCGGTCTGCTATACCGGGCAGGTGCTCGATTGCCGGATGAGCCTGGCGGGGCGGCTGCTCGGGCAGGCCTGCCGCCTGATCGGCGCGCCGCTGCCGCTCGATCGCGGCGGCGGGCTGGCGGCGGTGGTCACGGTGACCGAGCACGCCCCCAGCGGCGGCCAGACCTGGACCCGGATCTACGTCCGGCCCGGCGGCTTTCCGCAAGTGATCCATTCGGCCAAGCGGTTCGCCGGGCCGACCGGGCTTGAGGAATACCTCGGCCTAGGCTTCGGGATCGCGCTGCGGCTCGAAGCCGGCGAGGACCGGATCAGCTTTCTGTCGGACCACTATTTCCTGCGGCTCGGCCCCGTCCGGATGCGGCTGCCGCGCTGGCTGGCCCCGGGCGCGCTGCGGATCGACCACCTTGACGACGGGGCCGGGCAATTCCGCTTCGTCCTGAATCTGCGCCACCGCCTGCTGGGTGAACTGATCCATCAGGAGGCGTGCTTCGCCGATCAACCCGAACCTGGAGAACTGCCATGACCGCGACGCTGTGGACACTGCTGCTGGCGCAGATGGCGATGGGCGCATTCGATACGATCTATCACCACGAAGGCACCGAGCGGCTGGCCTGGCGACCCAGCCAGCGGCGCGAGCTCCAGCTCCACGGCGTTCGCAATCTGGCTTATGCGGTGTTGTTCGCGTGCCTCGGCTGGGCCGAAGCGCATGGGGCTTGGGCCTGGGCGCTGGGCGCATTGCTGCTGGGCGAACTGGGGATCACGCTGTGGGACTTCGTCGAGGAAGACCGCACCCGCCTGCTCCCGGCCAGCGAGCGGATCACTCACACCCTGCTGACGCTCAATTATGGTGCGTTCCTGGCGCTGTTCATCCCGGTCCTGGCCGGATGGGCGCTGCTGCCGACCGCGCTGGTGGCCAGCGATCAGGGTGTCCTAAAGTGGCTATGCCTGCTGGCGGCGATCGGGGTTATCGTCTCGGGCATGCGTGATCTTGCTGCCTCTGCCCGTTCGCCCCGGTTGACCAGTGCCCCCGCCGCCGCGCTGGCTGAGGTGCTGGGCGAGGGGCAGACCGTGCTGGTCACTGGCGGGACCGGCTTTGTCGGCAGCCGCCTGGTCGAAGCGCTGGCCGGGGCCGGGCACCAGGTCATCGTCCTGTCGCGTAAACCGGGCAGCGCGAAGCTGGCCGGGGCGGTGGAGACGGTCGGGTCCTTGGACGAAATTCCAGCGGACGCGCGGATCGACGCGATGGTCAACCTGGCCGGTGAGCCGATCTCGAGCGGTTTGTGGACCAAGGCCAAGCGCGCCCGGATCATCGATTCGCGGCGCAACGTGGCCGAGCAATGCCGCAAGCTGGCGGCGCGGTTGACCGTTCCGCCCAAGGTGTTCGTGACCGCCAGCGCAATCGGCTGGTACGGGATTCGCGGCGATGAAATTCTTGATGAGAGCAGCGAAGGGCGTGACTGCTTTTCGCGGCAGGTCTGCCTGGGGATCGAAAGCGCCGCGCAGCCGATCGAAGCGCTGGGCATTCGCACTGTCCGGCTGCGGATCGGGCTGGTGCTCGATCGGTCGGGCGGGCTGCTCGGGCGGATGCTGACCCCGTTCGAGTTCGGGCTGGGCGGCCCGTTTGGCAAAGGGCTCCACTGGATGAGCTGGATCCACCGCGACGATCTGGTCCGGCTGATCTGCCACTGCATCGCCGATCCCGCCATCACCGGCCCGGTCAACGCGGTCGCGCCCAATCCGGTCCGCAACCGCGATTTCACGCGGGCGCTGGGCCGGGCGCTGCACCGTCCGGCGTTCCTCGCGGTCCCGGCCTGGCCGCTCAAGCTGGCGCTGGGCCAGTTTGCCGAGGAACTGCTGCTCGGCGGGCAGCGGGTCGTGCCGGCGCGGGCCGAAGCGAGCGGCTTCGTCTTTCGCTATCCCGAGCTCGGCGGCGCGCTGGCGGCGATCTGCGGACGCGAAAAAGGGGACGCGGACTGACGCGTCCCCTTCGTGTCGCCAACCGGCGAGTTGCGCTTAAACCGAAGGCGACCCGGCCGGGGTCGCAAACTTTTCGCGGCACAGCTTGACCAGCGGCCGCACCGCATCGCGGGTCGAATCCTGCGCGCCGCGCAGCTCCGGGCCGACCACGTTGGGGTTGGCCTGGTTGGCCATCACCCACTGCTTCTCGATATTCCCGCAAACCCGCGCAGTCGGCGCTTCGTCGATCCGCAGCATCGCATAGGTATTGCCCATCTCGACCGCCGCTTCGAAGAAGGCATAGACTTCCTGCTGGCCGGGCGTGGCCTTGGCGTTCTTCTTGCGGGTCTGGGCCAGTTCGGCCAGCGCGGTCTGGCAAGCATTGTACTGCTCGATCGCCGCACGGTCCTTAGACTTTTCCGAATCGGTGCAGAAATCGAATGCCGATGAATTCATCGTCTCGAGCATCTGGTTCGCCTCGGCGTCGGTGACGCTCTGCGCCAGCGCGGGCGAAGCGGCGAGGCACAAGGCCGAAGCCATGGTGGCGGCAAGCAAGATACGCATCGTTCCGAAAACTCCCCTGAAAGCGGAAGGCTCCGCCTTTACGACTAGGTGATCTAGACCTGTCTGGCTGAATATCATCAAAATGGCGCGGCGGGATTGGAAAAGTGCGCCATGCCGAGATTTTGCGGAACAGGCCGGGCATGGGTGAGTTGGGCGGCTATGCCCACTAACGCCGCAACTGCCGCCCGGTTGATTTTCGTCGATGACAGCCTGCCCGGCATCACCCGCCGCCGCGCGGGTAAAGGCTGTCGGTATTTTGACCCAGGCGGAGCCGCAATCACCGACCGCGCCGAAATTGCCCGGCTCAACGCCATCGCCCTGCCGCCGGCCTATCGCGACGCCTGGTTCTGCCAATCGGACAACGGCCACATTCTCGCGACCGGGATCGATGACAAGGGGCGCAAGCAGTACCGCTATCACCCCGAGTTCCGGGCTGCCCGCGAGGCCGAGAAGTTCGGCGGCTGTATCGCCTTTGGCGCGGCGCTGCCCGAGATCCGCAAGCGCGTCGAGGCCGATCTGGCCGGGTCAGGACTGGGCTTGGAGCGCGCAGTCGCCTCGATCGTCCGGCTGCTCGACACTGGTGGAATCCGGATCGGCAACGAGGCTTACGTCAAGGCCAATCGCAGCTTTGGCGCGACCACCCTGCGCAAACGGCACGCCGATCTGAACGGGCAGACGCTGAAGCTGCGGTTCAAGGCGAAAAGCGGCAAGCTCTGCGAGATGCGGTTGACCGACCGCGGGCTGGCCCGGTTTGTGAGGAGGATTCAGGACCTGCCCGGACAGAACCTGTTCCAGTATCTCGGCGACGACGGCGATCCGCGCCCGGTCACCTCGAGCGACGTCAACGCCTATCTGCGCGAAACGATGGGCGCGGACTTTACGGCGAAGCACTTCCGCACCTGGCACGCCAGCGCGCTGGCCTTTGGCCTGCTGGCCGAGCGGGGCGAGAGGCTGTCGCTCAAAGCGGTTCTGGTGGAGGTCAGCGGCAAGCTGGCCAACACTCCGGCAATTGCCCGCAAGAGCTATGTCCATCCGGCAGTACTGGCATTGGTCGAGCGGCAGGAAGAATGGCGCAGCGACCTGGCACTTCCGCGCCGAACCCGCTGGTTGAGCCGGGCCGAGCGCGGACTGATCGAATTTCTCGATCAGGGCGAGGACGTCCCGACAGCTTCGAGCCGGTCCGCCTGACGTTCAGCCGATCCGGCGGACCCAGCCGTGCGAATCCGCTTCCTCGCCGCGCTGGATCGCGGTCAGCCGGGCCTTGAGCTTGCCGGTCAATTGCCCCGGCCCGCCCGAGCCGATGGTGAACTCGCCGTCGGGCTGCGCGACCCTGCCGACCGGGGTAACCACCGCGGCGGTGCCGCAGGCGAAGGCTTCGACCAATTGGCCCGAAGCGGCATCGGCGCGCCACTGGCCAAGGCTGTAGCGTTCCTCGCGCACCTCCAGCCCTTCTTCGCGGGCGAGCGTGATCAGGCTGTCGCGGGTGATCCCGGGCAGGATCGTGCCGGTCAGCGGCGGGGTGGTCAGGCTGCCGTCGGCAAAGGCGAAGAACAGGTTCATGCCGCCCAGCTCCTCAACCCACTTGTGTTCGGCGGCGTCGAGGAACAGCACCTGATCGTGGCCCTTGGCAAAGGCTTCGGCGGTCGGGACCAGGCTGGCGGCATAGTTGCCGCCGCACTTGGCCGCGCCGGTCCCGCCGGGAGCAGCCCGGGTATAGTCCGAGACCCAGATCGAGACCGCCGGGGCGCCCGACTTGAAATAGTTGCCGGCCGGGCTGGCGATGACGATGAACTTGTAGGCCTTGGCCGGCCGCACGCCCAGAAACGCCTCGGTCGCGATCATGAACGGGCGCAGATAGAGTGAGCCGCCCTCGACGCTTGGGAACCAGGCCGCATCGGCTTTCACCAGTTCCTCGATTGCAGCGATGAACAGCGCTTCGGGTAGATCGGGCATCGCCAGCCGCCGGGCCGAGGAATTGAAGCGGGCGGCATTGGCATCGGGCCGGAACAGCGCCATCGACCCATCTGGGTGGCGATAGGCCTTGAGCCCCTCGAAAATCTCCTGCGCGTAGTGCAGCACCGAGGCCGCCGGATCGAGCGCGATCGGGCCATAGGGGGCTACCGTCGGGCTATGCCAGCCTTCGGCCTCGCTCCAGTCGATCGTGACCATATGGTCGGTGAAGCGGCTGCCGAACCCCGGGTTGGCGAGGATCTCCGCCCGTACCGCATCCGCCACCGGCGCGGGGTGGGGCAGGCGGGTGAACCGGGTGGGAGATTCGGCGAGAGTCGCCATGGGCTTTGATCCTTGTTGTGCGAAGCGCGGGCATTGAATGAAAATTACGCCAAGTGCAAGCGCAATGTAATAATTGAAAAGGCGTTAAGTCACTTTCCATCATAGCCGGGATTGCGTCGCAGGCCAAGCCGGGTGCATGCTGGGTAGCGAAGGAGTCCCCGATGAACCGCGTCCTGCTGTTGCCCTTGCTCGCCCTGCCGCTGATCGCAGCCGCGCCGCCGGCCCAGGAACTGACCTGTGCCAGTCCGGTCCGGAAGGGCGACAGCGCCGCCAGCCTCAAGGCCCGCTATGGCAAGCAGGCGCGGGTCATGAAGATTCACGCCGCCGAAGGGGAGTATGTCACTGGCCTGGCGCTGTGGCCGCGGGACCCGGCACGGCGGATCGACGTGTTCTTCGCGGACCGGCCGATGCGCAAGGTATCCTCGATCCGGATAACCGGCCGTAGATCGGTCTGGCGGATCGGCGGGCTCGGGATCGGCTCGACCCTGCCGCAAGTGGTTGCTGCCAACGGCCGATCGGTAACCGTCGGCGGGTTCGGCTGGGACTATGGCGGCGGGGTCGCGGCGCGCGGCGGCAAGCTGAACTCACCCCGCACCACCGATTTTTCGGAGCATTGAATGAAGTTGACTGTGAATGGAATCGCCCGGGCCCTGCTCGGCATCGGTGAGGCTGACGGATTCGCCGGCATGCATCTGCACGGCCAGT
>CALCQB010000323.1 GCA_937897535.1 uncultured Novosphingobium sp.
CACCGCCACTTCACCGTCTGGCAGGATGACAACAACGTCCGGACCAAAGCGCACGTGTTGGCCAACCTCCACTCCAAGGAGGAGCAGGTGGTCGATGCCCGCGGTGCGGCGCGCTGGTCGGGCGCAGATGCCGACCCGCGCCCCAACATCGCCAGCGGCCACATTCCGGGTTCGTTCAACGTGCCGTTCACCGCGCTCTACAACGCCGATGGCACCTTCAAGGACAAAAGCGGCCTGAAGGCAGCGTTCGAAGGCGCCGGCGTCGATCTGGCCAAGCCGGTCGTGACCAGCTGCGGCAGCGGCGTGACCGCCTGCGTGCTGTTGTTCGGGCTGCATCTGCTCGGCAAGGAAGACATGGCGCTGTACGACGGCAGCTGGACCGAATGGGGGGCCGATCCCGATACCCCCAAGGCGACCAAGACGGCCTGAGGCCATGGCGGGCGGCGGCGACGAAGCAGACCTTGGTCCCGCCACCCGGCTGGTTGCCGCAGGGCGACGGGCGGAATGGACCGGACCGGCAGTAAATCCGCCGGTCTGGCGGGCCAGCACCTATCTCTACGAAGACAGCGCCGCTCAGGAAGCCGGGCGGCACGTCAATGCCGACGGGCTGTTCCACTATGGCGCGCGCGGCGGGCCGACCCAGTGGGCGCTGGCCGATGCGCTGACCGAACTGGAACCGGGCGCGGCCGGGACCATGCTCTACCCGACCGGGCTCGCCGCTCCGGCGATGGCGCTGTTGAGCGTGCTCAAAGCCGGCGACGAGGTGCTGGTTTCGGACAATTCCTACGATCCCAGCCGCGCGATCGCGCTCCATGCGCTGCGCGACTACGGCATTGCGGCGCGGTTTTTCGATCCGCTCGACCTGGCGGGGTTTGCCGCGATGATCGGTGACCAGACCCGGGCGGTCCTGCTCGAAAGTCCCGGCAGCCTGAGCATGGAAGTCTGCGACGTGCCCGCGCTGGCGGCTGCGGCCAAGGCGCGCGGGCTGGTGGTGCTGATGGACAACACCTGGGCCGGGCCGACCGGGTTCCAGGCGCTGCGCCACGGGGTCGACCTGTCGATCCTGGCGCTGACCAAGCATGTTGGCGGCCATTCCGACCTGATGCTGGGCAGCGTCACCGCGACGCCCCAATACTACCCCCGGCTGCGCAAGCGCTCGTTGCTGCTCGGCCAGCAGGCCGCGCCCGACGATTGCGCGCTGGCGCTGCGCGGGCTGCGCACGATGGGGGTGCGGCTCGAGCGTTCATCGGCCAGCGCGCTTGTGGTAGCCGAATGGCTCCAGCAACGCGCCGAGGTGGCTGCGGTACTGTTTCCGATGCTGCCCGGATCGCCCGGCCACGACCTGTGGAAGCGCGACTTTACCGGTGGTTGCGGCTTGATGACGGTGATCATGGCTGGGGGCGATGGTGCCGCCCGCGACCGGCTGGTCGATGCGCTCAGCCTGTTCGGGATCGGCTACAGCTGGGGCGGCTTCGAAAGCCTGGTCCTCGGCGTCCATCCCGAGCGCGACCGGACCGCGATGGCCTGGCCGCCGCGCGGGATCGATCCCACCAACCAGTTCGCGCTGCGGCTGTGGATCGGACTGGAAGACCCGGCCGATCTGATTGCCGATCTGGGCCAAGGTCTGGCTGCCTGGGCGGCAGCGTGACCCTGACCGGGCTCGTCGCCAGCCCGATCGGGCGGAGCGAGGGTCTGGCCAAGGTCATCTCGGTGCTCGATTCGTGGGGTTTCGACGTCGGTGCGGCCCGGATCTCGGTCTGGACAGTCTTGGTCGCGCTGGTCGTCATCGCAGGTCTGATTGTTTTCGCGCGCTTCGCCAGCCGGATCGCCGCGCGGCTGCTCGGGCGCTTGAGCGGGCTCGACGTGGCGCAGCGCTCGCTGGCCGAAAAGCTGCTCGGCCTCGCGATCTGGGCCACGGCGTTCTTCCTCGGGCTCGACCTGCTGGGGATCAACCTGACTGCGCTGACGGTGTTTTCGGGCGCCTTCGGCCTCGCGGTCGGCTTTGGCTTGCAGAAGACCTTCGGCAACATGATCGCCGGGATCATCCTGCTGATGGACCGCTCGATCAAGCCGGGCGACGTGATCGCGGTCAACGACGGGACCAACAGCGTGGTCGGGCAGGTCACCCGGATCGGCATTCGCGCGGTCTCGGTCGTCACCCGCGACAAGAAGGAATTCCTGATCCCGAACGAGAACCTGATGATCAATCAGGTCGAGAACTGGTCCTATTCCTCGCGCGATGTGCGGATCCGGGTGCCAGTGGGACTCGGCTATGCCAGCGACATCGATCTGGCCGAACGGCTGGTGGTCGAGGCCGCGCTCGATACCCCGCGGGTCATGCCGTTCCCGGCCCCGCAGATGCTGTTGATCGGGTTCGGCGACAACGGCCTGCTGTGCGAAGTGCGGCTGTGGGTCGACGATCCCGAGGAAGGGATCGGCAATGTCCGCTCGGACCTGCTCAAGCGGGTGCTCCGGCGCTTTCGCGAACACGACATCCAGTTGCCCCACCCGCAGCGCGATCTGCATATCAGGGATTGGCCGGGAAAGCTGTCCTAATCGCGGGGAAAGCCATTATCGCTGGCGCCTTGTCGGCCCAGTCGCCATTGCATCACGATGAGCACGCTTCCCTCTTGCGGCAAAGTCTGGCTGGTCGGCGCCGGTCCCGGCGATCCGGACCTGCTGACCCTGCGCGCCGCGCGGTTGCTGGAACGCGCCGAGCTGGTGGTGCATGATGGGCTGGTCGATCCGGCGATCCTCGCGCTGGTTCCCGCCGGGGCCGAGCTGGTCTCGGTCGCCAAGCAGCGCTCGCGCCACACCATGCAGCAGGACGAGATCAACGCCCTGCTGGTCCGCGAAGCGCT
>CALCQB010000324.1 GCA_937897535.1 uncultured Novosphingobium sp.
GCGGCGCTTGGCCCTGGCATGCGCGCCGTGACGATCCCCGTTTCGGCCAAGACCGGCGTTGGCGGCTTCGTCTTCCCGGGCGACCATGTCGACCTGATGCTGACCCAGACGGTTCAGGCCAAGGACGGCGGCAACCCTCTGAAGGCCACCGAGACGTTCCTGCGCAATGTCCGCGTGCTCGCCACTGACCAGTCGACCGAGACTGTGGTCGAGGACGGCAAGACCGTGGTCCGCGCGTTCCGCACCGTTACGCTCGAAGTGACGCCCAAGATCGCCGAAAAGATCTCGGTCGCCCAGACCATCGGCACGCTCAGCCTCTCGCTGCGCAGCCTGGCCGACAACCAGACCGAGCTTGACCAGGCGATCGCCAGCGGCACGCTCAAGGTTCCGGCCGGCGCGACCAAGGAACAGGAAGAAAAGTTCCTGAGCCAGGCGCTCAACCGTCCGATCGACGGCGGCACCACCTTTGTCACCGGCGGCGACGTATCGCGCTTTCAGCGCCGCAACGCGCCCAATCCGGAAATGACCACCAGGAACATGGGCGGCTCGCCCTATGGCCCGGCTCCGATTGCTGCCCCGGCCTATGGCCCACGCGGTGGTCGCCCCGACGCCGGTGCCAGCAGCTATCGCCCCGGTCCGGTGGTCCGTGTGACCCGCGGCAAGAACACCACTGAAGAACCGGCGGGAGGCAACTGACATGACCACCTCGAACAACGCCTTCACGTTTGCGAAGAAAGGCAAACCGATGAACCGCCTAGCGATTACCCTGCTGAGCGCCGCCTGTGCGGTGGTCCCCTTCTCCCTGCTTCCGGCCGGATCGGCCGAAGCCCAGTCGGTCAGCCGCCCGGCCAATGACATCGTCCTGTCGATCGGACGCGGCCAGCTGGTGACCGTTGGTGGAACCATGGCCGATGTGTTCGTCGCCGACGACAAGGTCGCCGACGTCCAGGTCAAGTCGCGCAACCAACTCTATGTCTTCGGCAAGGCCGGCGGCGAGACCACGGTCTATGCCAGCGATGCCGGCGGGAACGTGATCTGGTCCGCGAACATCCGGGTCGGCTCGAACATCGACAGCGTCGACCAGATGCTGCGCGTGGCGATGCCCGATGCCAAGATCACGGTTTCGACCATCGGCACCAACACCTTCCTGCTGACCGGCACCGTTGCCGCGCCGGAAGATGCAGCCGAGGCGCAGCGCCTGGTCCAGGCCTTCGTCGGCAAGGAAGCCAATGTCATCACCCGGCTGAAGATGTCGACCCCGCTGCAGGTCAACCTGCACGTCAAGTTTGCCGAAGTCAGCCGCACCCTGGTGCGCGACATCGGGATGAACTGGCAGAGCTTTGACTCGTCGAATGGCTTCCGCGCCATCTTTGGCCAAGGCCGCGCCTTCTCGCCGCAGTATGTCCCGAACAACGGCAACCCGGCCGCGATCGGTCTCGGCACCGGCACCAGCGGCGCTGGCGGCGTGACGGTCGTAACCCCGATCGCCAACGGCACGACGCTGGCGGGCATGGGCAACATCGCCGGGCTCAACCTGCTCGGCGCACTCGACCTGGGCGAATCGCTCGGCCTGGTCAGCACCCTGTCGGAACCGAACCTCACCGCGCTCTCGGGCGAAACGGCCGACTTCCTGGCCGGCGGTGAGTATCCGATCCCGATCAGCCAGGGCCTCGGCACCACCTCGATCGAATACAAGCGCTTCGGGGTCAGCCTCAGCTACACCCCGACCGTGCTGGCCAATGGCCGGATCTCGATGCGGGTCCGCCCGGAAGTTTCGGAACTGTCGAGCCAGGGTGCGATCACCGTCAACGGCTTCCAGGTTCCGGCGCTGACCGTGCGCCGCACCGAAACCAGCGTCGAGCTGGGCTCGGGCGAAAGCATGATGATCGCCGGTCTGATGAGCAACAGCGCGCAGAACACGATCAAGAAGCTGCCCGGGGCCGGCGATCTGCCGATCGTCGGGGCGCTGTTCAAGTCTACCAGCTTCCGCAAGGGCGAAACCGAACTGGTGATCGTCGTCACCCCTTATCTGGTCAAGCCGGTCAACGCCGGCGAGATCAAGCTGCCGACCGACGGGTTCCAGAACCCCAATGTCGCGCAGCAGCTGTTCGGCAATCAGGAAAACGCCGGCAAGTCGGGCGCTTCGCGGCCGCTGCCGAGCGCCGGTCCCGACCAGAACGGCGCTCCGCCGCCGCGGGTTGGCGAACTCGACGTGCCCGGTCCGCTGCAGAACCCGCGTCCGGGTGGCGGCGACAAGGACGACAAGAAATCGAAGCGCCGCGGCAAGACCGACGCCGGTGACGCCGCCCCCGGTTTCGACCTGTAAGCTGAGAGAGAGGAACACCCATGCGTAATACCGTTTCTAAGAAGGCGCTGGCCTCGGCCCTCTCGGCCTCGCTGGTCCTGGTGCTGGGCGGCTGCGGCGGAATGCCCAGCAACCGGTCGCTGGAGAGCATCCATCAACCGGTGGTCAGCCGGACCAACTACACGCTCGACGTCAACGCCGGTCCCGGCGGGGTCTCGATCCCCGAGCAGCGCCGCCTGGCGGGCTGGTTCGAGGCGCTGGACCTGCGCTATGGCGACCGGATCTCGATCGACGACCCGCTCCGCAGCGGCGCCTCGCGCGCCGCGGTAGAGGGGATCGCCGGCCGCTACGGCATCCTGCTGGGCGACGAAGCCCCGGTCACTCCGGGCGCGGTCGCGCCGGGCACGATCCGGGTGGTCGTCTCGCGTTCCAGCGCCGTGGTTCCGGGCTGTCCGGACTGGTCGGCCAAAAGCGAGACCAACCTCGCCAACGGTTTGAGCTCGAACTACGGCTGCGCCAGCAACGCCAATCTGGCGTCGATGGTCGCCGATCCCGAGCATCTGCTCAAGGGTGCGTCCAGCAAGGGCTCAACCACGGTGATGAGCTCGACCAAGGCCATCGAATCCTATCGCGAGGCCCCGCCAACCGGCGAACAGGGTCTGTCGAAGAACACCACTCAGGGCGGGAAGTAAGCATATGAATGCCCCTTGGAAACCAAGCGCGCCGGGTAACCGCGACGCCTTCAACGCCTTCATCTGCGACGACGCGGCCCTCGATGTCCTGCGTCCCGTAGTGATCGAAATGGGCTGGCAGCCCGAGAAGTGCAACAAGGGTGGCCTGCGCAATGCGGT
>CALCQB010000325.1 GCA_937897535.1 uncultured Novosphingobium sp.
GCTCAATGACACCCCCACCACGGTGGCCAGAAACAGCAAAATGAAGATGCCGCGCCCCGGGTCGGTGGCAAAGGCGTGCACCGAAGTCAAAACCCCGGAGCGCACCAAAAAAGTCCCCAACAAGCTGAGCGAAAACGCGGCAATCGCCAGCAACACGGTCCAGGCCTTGAACTGGCCACGCTTGTCGGTGACCATGAGCGAATGGATCAGCGCTGTGGCCACCAGCCAGGGCATGAGCGAAGCGTTTTCGACCGGGTCCCAGAACCACCAACCGCCCCAGCCCAGTTCGTAATAGGCCCAGTAGGACCCGGCGGTGATGCCCAGCGTCAGGAATATCCACGCCCCCAGCACCCACGGCCGCATCGCCTTGGCAAAGGCCGGGCCCACTTCCCGGGTCAGCAGTGCCCCGACCGCGAAGCTGAAGGCGACCGACAGTCCGACATAGCCGAAATAGAGCGTCGGCGGATGGAACGCGAGGCCCGGATCCTGCAGCAGCGGATTGAGGCCCAGCCCTTCTTCGGGGACCGGATTGTTGCGGGTGAAAGGATTGGAGGCGAACAGCAGGAACGCATAGAAACCCAGGCTGACGAAGGCCTGCGAAGCCAGCGTCGCCAGCATCGTCCGCTCGGGCAGGCGCTTTTCAACCAGAGCGAGGAACCCGCCCGACAGGCCCATCACCATCACCCACAGCAGCATCGAGCCTTCGTGATTGCCCCAGGCGCCGGCGAATTTGTAAAGCAGCGGCTTGGCCGAGTGCGAGTTCTTGGCGACCAGCGCCACCGACAGGTCGGTCACGCAGAACAGCCAGACCAGCGCGGCAAACGCGACCGCGACCAGTCCGCCTTGTACCACCGCCACGGGGCGCACGATTCCGGCCAGCGGATGGCCCGGCCGGTTTACCGCCAGCGCCCCCGCCGCCAGTTGCAGCAAGGCCAAGGCGGCCGCAAACCACAGCGCCGCCAAGCCGAGGCTGGCGATCACTTGGTCTTTTCCACTGTCTGCCGGGCCTGCGCCGCGGTCATGTCCTTCATTTCGCGGGGCACGTATTTCTCGTCGTGCTTGGCCAGCAGGTTGTCAGCCAAGAAGGTGCCGTCCGCTGCCCGCTTGCCTTCGGCGACCACGCCCGATCCTTCCTTGAACAGGTCGGGGACGATGCCCTTGAACATCACCGGCACCCGCGACTTGCCATCGCCGACGACGAAGCGGATCGTCACCCCGTCAGCATCGGTCTTGAGCGAGCCAGCCTCGACCATCCCGCCCAGCCTTACCGCGCGATCGGGCTGCGGCGGATTGGCCGCCATTTCGGCCGGAAGGTAAAAGAACGAAGCCTGGCTGCGCAGCGACCAGGCCGCGAGCAGCCCGGCCCCGATCAGGGCCGCCAGCGCGATCAGCACTAGCACCAGGCGCTGGTGCTTGGCCTTGACCGGGCCGCTCATCGCCCGCGCGCCTGATCGCGGCGCTCTTCGGCCCGGCGCATCGCCAGCAGGCTCGACAGCACCAGCAATGCGGTTCCGGCCACCGTGATCGCGTAGGACGCGGTCACAAAGGTCCAATGGTTCAGGCCCTCATACATCGGCAGACTCCATCGCCCGGCGGCGCAGCCTAGCTTCGGCCTGGGCATCGGCCAGAATTGCCCGCATCCGCATCAGCACCACCGCGCCGAAAATCAGGGAGAAGCCCACGGTCGACGCGAGCAACCCATAGAGGAATGCCGGGGCCATTTCGCTTTTGCCCATCGAGATCGACGGCGGCTGGTGCAGGCTGTTCCACCACAGCACCGAATAGTGGATGATCGGAATGTTGACCGCGCCGACCAGCCCGAAAATCGCCGGCAGCCGCGATCCGCTTTCCCCATCGCGATTGGCGGCATCGGCCAGCGCCAGATAGGCGCAATACAGGAAGAACAGCACCAGCATCGAAGTCAGCCGTCCATCCCACACCCACCAGGTACCCCAGGCCGGACGGCCCCACAACGATCCGGTAATCAGGCACAGCAGGGCAAAGCAGGCCCCGGGCAAGGCAACCGCCCGCGCAGCTATTCCGGCCAGCGGATGCCGCCAGACCAATTCGGTCAGGCTGGCGATCGCAATCGCGCTCCACCCGCCCATCCCGAGCCAGGCCGTGGGCACATGGACGAACAGGATCCGCACCGATTCACCCTGGAGCCGCTCAGCCGGGGCACCCAGCAGGCCCCAGGCCAGCGAGGCCAGCGTCAGCGCGATTCCGGCGATCAAAAAGGGCCCGGTCAAAACCCGCGCGAGGCGCAGGAAACGGGCAGGATTGGCTAAGCCGTGCATGGACCCATCGTTCGGAAAAATCTGCGCCTGCTTTGACAGCAGCGCCCCGTCGCGGCAAGCGCCAAGTGCGGGCCAGAACCCAGCACTGCACTTACCCGTCACCATGGAAAAATGGGGCGATCGATGGGGTTCGAACCCACGACCTCCGGTACCACAAACCGGCGCTCTAACCAACTGAGCTACGATCGCCACAGCCATGCCGCACCGGGCGGACATCGCAGGCGCGCGCCTTTGCACAAGACCTGCGCGAAGGGAAGGGAAAATCGCGCGCTGGCCCGGACCGTCCCCGATCACGGCGCGATCCAGCGCATGAATTGCCAGGCCGGAGCAAATAATTAACCGCGTCCCCTTAGGTTCATGCAGCAACAGGGGTAACAAAGGGGTAACCAGTGACCGCAAAGCTGAAGCTGGAAAGCGTTTCGAGCCGCCCGGCCCGGCCGCAGACCCGCCGGGTTTCGCGGATGTTTGCCCGCAGCCGGGTCAGTGTCCGCTCCAGCAACGGTGATCGCAGCAAGGCCAATATCCGCGACGTTTCGACCTTCGGTTGCGCGCTCGAGTGCGACGCCGTGTGGCTGCGTCCGGGCATGTTCATCGGCATCTCGCTATCGTCCGACTGGGTGATCCAGGCAGTCGTCCGCTGGGTCCGCGATGGCCGGGCCGGCACCGAATTCCTCCGCTCGATCAGCGAAGCCGAAGTTCACGAAATCTCCGACGAATAGGAATTTCCGCCGCGCCGGATGCAAAAAGGGCGGCCCCGCGAGGCCGCCCTTCGTGTTTCTGGCTGGATGCCGATCGCTCAGTTCTTCTTGAGCGACAGACCACCGAAGCGCTTGTTGAACTGCGCCACGCGGCCACCCTGGTCGACCTGGCGGGTACCGCCGGTCCAGGCCGGGTGCGACGTCGGGTCGATTTCGAGCACCAGCGTGTCGCCTTCCTTGCCCCAGGTGGAGCGGGTTTCGAACACGGTGCCGTCCGTCATCTGGACCTTGATCGAATGGTAGTCGGGATGTCCTTCGGCCTTCATGGCAATTCTCTTTCGCTGATGGCCGGTTCCGACCGGCCTGAAATGGAAGCGGCGCGCTTAGACGCAGCGGAGCGATAAATCAAGCGTCGGCGATCATCGCGGTGAAGTTCACGTCGCAGGTCACCTTGCCTTCGATCGAAGCCTTGCCCCAGAACTTGCAGACCCGCGAACGTTTCTGGATGAAGCCAGCCTCGAGCGTGAGCAGCACGCCGGGTTCAACCGGCGCGCGGAACTTGGCCTCTTCGATCGCCATGAAATAGACCAGCTTGCCAGTCCCGGCCAGGCCGAGGCTTTCGATCGCCAGGATTCCGGCGGCCTGGGCCAGGGCCTCGATCTGGAGCACACCCGGCATGATCGGGCGGCCCGGAAAGTGGCCCTGGAAGAACCCCTCGTTGAAACTAACCGCCTTGACCGCGGTGATCGTTTCCTCGCCGACTTCCAGGACCCGGTCGACCAGCAGCATCGGATAGCGATGCGGCAGCGCGGCCAGAATCCTGGGAATGTCGTAAGCCGAACCTGCTGCCTCGCTCATCGCTGCCCCCTGCCTGCGACTTAACGGCCGTCGGGCTGCGGACCAGCCGGACGCGGTGCCGGGGCGGTTCCAGCCGGAGCCGGAGCGGCCGCCGGGCGCGGCTGCGCCTGCTGCTGCTGGGCGGCCTGCTGTTCGCGCACTGCGCGCGGCTGCCAGCCGGTCGGCGGAACCAGGTTGGCGGACGGGATCGAGATATTGAGTTCGGCGATGATCGCCGGGGTCAGTTCATAGCCGTTGGCCCGTGCGATCACGGCATCGGGCGCAACCAGGATCGTCACGCCGCGCTTCTGCATCGCGCTCTGGACCGCCGCGTCGAGCTTTTCGGCGATCTGTTCGTTCACATAGGCTTCGGACAGCATCACCGGCATCAGGATCTGGCGGATTTCATCCTCACCGCGCTTCTGGCGCTGCTGGATCGCGACATAGTCCTGTTGCAGCACGGCATCGGGCTTCTTCGCCGCCTTGTCGGCATTGAACCGGTCGACCAGCACCTTCAGCTCGGCGTCGATCTGGCCGGCGCGCGCCTGGGCGGCATCGTAAGTCGCCTTGTAGGTCACCGGGCGCTGCTGGGCGGCGACCTGGTAAGCATTCGAGTTGGCGATCGCCGCTTCGAGGTTGGCCACGCCAAGTCCGGGAACGACCGGGCCGGTCGGCGCAGCAACCGCAACCGGAGCAGGAGCCGGCGCATTCTTGTCTTTCTTCTGCGCATTTGCGGGCGAAACCAGCGCGAGCGCGAGAGCGGTGCCACACAGGGCCTTGTAAAGCTTGGTCATCAGAATTGGGTTCCTACGTTGAACGTGAAGGACTTGGTGTCATCACCTTCGACCTTCGTGATTGCATGGGCGAAATCGATCCGGAACGGACCGAACGGCGAATTCCAGTTGACCCCGATCCCCACCGAGATGCGCGGCTTGGCTGAATTGCCGAAGAAGAATTCCTGGAACCCGACGCCGCGCGTGACGATATCCGAAGCTCCGGTGCAAGTGGCCGGCAGCGTCGGGACAGCCCCGGCCGAGGTAGCGTAGCCAGCCGTCGTGGTGCCGTTGCAAACCACCGTATATGGAATGGTCAAGGGCTGAAGCTGCGGGGTGCGCAAGCTCCAGACCGCGCCGGCGTCGACGAAGATCGACGGCCGCAGACCCAGCTCACGTGCGCCCGATCCAAGCGGAATTTCAAGCTCTGCATGCGCGAGGTAATAGAACCGCCCGCCCAGGGCATCGTCCTGCCATTCATCACGGTTGGGCGAGAAGCTGTCCGCAACGCCGTCACCGTTGGAATCGACGTTGAGGAACTTGCGGATCACCCGAGGGCCAACCCCGCGGATATCGAACCCGCGCAGCTGCGGTTCGCCCAGATAGAACCGGTCGGTCAGGCGGACCGCCTCGGCCCCAGGCGTTGCGCTTTCCTTGTTGAGCGGAGCAATCGCGCCGCCTTCCCACCGCAGCGAAAAGACAAAGCCCTTCATCACCGGGAAATAGGCCGCCGAGTTGGTCCGGACCCGGAAGTACTTCACCGAACCCCCAAGGCCCGCGAAATCGAAGCTGACCGACGACGACCGGCCACGGGTCGGGCGATAGCGGTTGTCGAGCGAATCGTAGACCAGCGAGAGGCCGAGGATCGAGCTGGTCCGCTTGCCCAGGGCATCGCACAGATAGCGCCCGGCAATCAGCGGATCGCATTCCAGCAGCGGCGGGTTCTGGCGGGTCGAGAAGTATGAGGTCGGATCGACGCTGATATCGTCGTAGTTGAGCGTGTAGCTGCCAACCGCCGAGATGAATTCGGTCACCGGGATCCCGGCACGAACCTGCAGGCCAGTGGTGGCCTGTTGATAGATCGTCTCACGATTGCTCTGGAACTGGTTGAAACTGTTCAGATCGCGGCGATAGACGTTGACCCCCAGGCTGATGTTGCGATCGAACAGGTATGGTTCGGTGAAGCTGATATCGACCTGCTTCGAATAGTTCGAATAGGCGAGATTGAGCCCGATCGTCTGGCCGCGGCCACGGAAGTTGCGCTGCTCGATCGCGCCCTGGAAGATCAGCCCTTCAAGGCTGGAATAGCCGGCCGAAAGCTGGAGCTGGCCGGTCGGCTTTTCCTCGACGTTGGCTTCGAGGATGATCCGGTCCGGGGCCGAGCCGGGCTTCTGCTCGATCTCGAATTTTTCCTGGAAATAGCCGAGCGAGTTGATCCGCGCGGTCGAGCGCTTGACCTGCAGAGAGTTGAAGGCGTCGCCCTCGGCCAGACGGAATTCGCGACGGATCACCTTGTCCTGGGTCAGCGTGTTGCCGTTGACGTCGATCTTCTCGACATAGACCCGCGGTGCCTCGGCAATCTGGAAGGTCAAGCCCATGGTGAGCTCGTCCTTGTTGCGGGCATATTCGGGGCGGACGTCGGCAAAGGCATAGCCGAAGGTGCCCAGCGTCTCGTTCAGCCGTTCGATCGTGTCTTCGACCAGCTTGGCGTTGTACCAGTCACCCTTCTTCATCGGCAGCTGGGTCGACAACCGCTCGCCATCGAAGTCGCGCAGCTGGCTTTCGACCTTCACATCGCCAAACTTGTAGCGCGGCCCTTCCTCGACCACGTAGGTCAGGATGAAGTCCTTCTTGTCCGGGGTCAGCTCGGCCACCGCCGAAACCACGCGGAAATCGGCATAGCCCTTGGTCAGGTAGAACTGGCGCAGCTTCTGCTGGTCGAAGGCCATCCGGTCCGGATCGTAAGTCGTGCCCGAGCTGAGAATCCGGGTGATGCTCGACTGCTTGGTAATCATCTCACTGCGCAGGTCGCCATCATCGAAGGCTTCGTTGCCGATGATGTTGATCTTGCGGACCTTAGACTTGGGCCCTTCATTGATTTCGAACACGATATCGACGCGGTTCTGTTCGAGCATCACCATCTTCGGTTCGACCGAAGCGGCGAAGCGGCCCTGGCGCTTGTACAGCTCGATAATCCGGGCAACGTCGGCGCGGACCTTGGACCGGGTAAAGATCTGACGCGGGGCCAGCTTGATTTCGGGGACGATCTTCTCCGACTTGATCCGCTTGTTGCCCTCGAGGATGATCCGGTTGATCACCGGATTTTCCTTGACCTCGATCGTCACGACGCCGCCGGCGTTGCGGATCTGGACATCGGCGAACAGTTCGGTCGCGAACAGGTCCTTCAGCGCCTGGTCGGCGGCGGCCTGGTTATAGGGCTGGCCGATCCGCAGCTTGATGTAGGTCCGGATGGTATCGGCCTCGAGCCGCTGCGCGCCGACCACGTTGATCGCCTGGATCGGTTCGGCGGGAGCCACCACCGCCGGAGCGGGAGCGGGGGCCGGAGCCGGTGTCGCAGCCGGAGCAGCCGCCTGGGCCAGCGCGGTCCCGGGCAGTCCGGCCAGCACGGTGGTTCCCAGCAGCAGCGCGGCCATCGGCAGGCTGGCGCGGAGCGGCTGCTTGCGTTCCACCAGGGTCTTGTTCATTGGCACGGTATTTCCAGTCATCAAATTGGCTGCGCGGCGAACCTGCTCAAGGCGCACCAAACCCAGCTTGCAAACACGTCGCCGCCCTCTGCCCGATGCGCCCGGTTGGATCAAGCTAAGTTGCCGCAGCCTTCCGCAGTTTTCCCGGTTTCCGCCACGCCCTGCCCTATTTGGCGAACAGCGAAACCAGGTCGTTGAATGTCACGAACACCGCCACGCCCAGCACCAGTGCCATGCCGCCGCGAAATGCCCATTCCTGACTGCGAACACCCAGCGGTTTGCGGCGGACTGCTTCCGCGGCGTACATTGCCAGGTGCCCTCCGTCCAAGGTCGGGATTGGCAGGAGGTTGATGAATGCCAAATTAATTGAAATGAGCGCGGCGAACTCGATGAAGGCCAGCCACCCCAGGCTCATCATTTCGCCGGAATATTTGGCGATCTTGATCGGTCCGCCCATCTCCTTCATCGAACGTTCGCCGGTCACGATCTGCTTCAGCCCGATCGCCATGGTCTGCATGATCGCGAAGCTTTCGGTAAAGCCGTGGCCGATCGCGGCCACCGGGCCGACCTTGCGCAGTTCCAGATCGCCGCCGGAAATACCCAGCAGGCCGAGGCGGCTCTCATTGCCGAACCGGTCGGTAACGATCCGCTCGCCCAGCTTGACCGGCAGGTCGAGCGAACGCCCATCGCGGTCGATCGTCACTTCGACGGTCCGGTTTGGATAGATCATCACCGTGGTGGCGACATCCTTGAACGATTCGATCTCCTTGCCGTCGATCGCGGTGATCCGGTCACCCTGGAGAATTCCGGCGGTGCGCGCCGGGGAGTTGTCGGCAAAACCGGTGACGATCGCCGGGTTTGACGGGATGCCGACCACGGCCACAAACGCCGCGATGATCGCCACCGCGACCAGCAGGTTCGCCAAGGGCCCGGCCAGCACGATCAGCGTCCGCTGCCACAGCGGCGCACCCGGGAAAGTGCCCTTCAGCTCTTCGGGAGTGGCGTTTTCCAGCGCCGGATCGGGCTTGCTGCTGGCATCGGCATCGCCGGCGAACAGCACGTATCCGCCGAGCGGAACCGCTGCGATCCGCCAGCGGGTGCCGCGCTTGTCGATCCGGTGCCACAGCTCCTTGCCGATCCCGACCGAGAAGGTCATCGCCCGGACCCCGAACAGGCGTCCGGCGTAGTAATGGCCAAGCTCGTGCAACACGATCAGCGGGCCGAGCAACAGCAAGAAGGCCCCAAGGGTCATCAGCAGGGAGGGAGGTTCAAGCAATTCAGGCAAGCTCCAGCAAACGGGTCGCGCGGCTCCGCGCCTCGGCGTCCAGGGCGATCACATCGCCAAGGCTGACCGGGGCCGACGGAGCATAGCGCCCCAACAGTTCCTCGACCATTACCGCGATCCGGGTGAATGGCAGGTGTCCCGACAGGAACGCACCAACCGCGATCTCGTTGCCGGCATTGAGTACGGCGGGGGCCGCCCCGCCCGCCTCGGCCGCCTGGCGGGCCAGCCGGGTCGCGGGAAAACGCGCTTCATCGGGCGCGCGGAAAGTCAGTTCGCCCAGCGCGGCGAGATCGAGCGGAGCGCAGGGCGTGTCCATCCGTTGTGGCCAGGCCAGGCACGAGGCGATCGGCACCCGCATGTCTGATGGGCCAAGCTGCGCCAGCGTCGAGCCATCGCGGTACTCGACCATCGAGTGGACCACCGATTGCGGGTGAACCACGATCCGCAGCTTATCGAGCCCGACCGGGAACAGGTGATGCGCCTCGATCAGTTCGAGACCCTTGTTGAACATTGTCGCGCTGTCGACGCTGATCTTGGCGCCCATGTCCCAGTTGGGATGCTTGACCGCCTGCGCCGGGGTGGCGACGGCCAGTTGCTCGGCGCTCCAGTCCCGAAACGGCCCGCCGCTCGCGGTCAGCGTGATCGAGCGAACGTGGGCGTAGTCGTTGCCGGCCAGACACTGGAAGATCGCGTTGTGCTCGCTGTCGACGGGGAGCAGCGT
>CALCQB010000326.1 GCA_937897535.1 uncultured Novosphingobium sp.
ATCTACACAGGCGAAGACACTCTTTCCCTACACGACGCTCTTCCGATCTCTCGAGATCGGCAAGGGCCGGATCGTCCGGCACGGCAGCAAGGTCGCGATCCTCTCGCTCGGTACGCGGCTAGCCGAGGCGCTGAAAGCCGCCGATCAGCTTGAGGCCAAGGGGCTTTCGACCACGGTCGCCGACCTGCGCTTTGCCAAGCCGCTCGACCATGATCTGATCCGCCAGCTGATGACCAGTCACGAAGTGGTGGTGACGGTCGAGGAAGGCAGTATCGGCGGACTCGGCGCGCACGTGCTGACCATGGCCAGCGACGAGGGCCTGACCGATAACGGCCTCAAGATCCGCACCCTGCGCCTGCCCGATCTGTTCCAGGATCACGACAGCCCGGACAAGCAGTACGACGCGGCCGGGCTGAATGCCGGCGGGATCGTCGATGCCGTGCTGAAGGCGTTGCGGCACAATTCGGCGGGGGTCGAGGAAGCTAGGGCCTAGCCCCTAGCCGACCCAGCGCCACACCCCCGCAGGTATAGCAATCAACCAGCCGTGGGCCCAGGTCGCCGCCAGCCACAGCGCGATACCGCCAAGCCACGGCACCGCTCCGGCCTTGCCCAGCGCGCCGAGCTTTGGCCAGTAGCTGGTCTGGGCTTCCCAGCCCTGCCATGCCGCGCCCATCAGCACCTGCTTCTTGCGGTCCTGCATGTGCGAGCCGACCAGCGCCAGCACGGCTATAGCCAGGCTCAACACCAGCACGCGCGGGGTGGGGCTGACCAGGGCGTGGGCGGCGCTCCACAGCGCGAAGGACCACATCATCGGGTGGCGGGTGGTGTGGAACACCCCGTGCGGGCCGCGCGCGGCCATCGCGGCGGCATTCGGCGCGGGCATCGCCGGGTTGCCGCTGAACGAGCCGACCAGCAGCACCGAGGCGAGCAGCATCAGCAGCGTCGCGATCAGCCACGGCCCAACCGCAAACCCGTTCCACAGCGGGGCGGCTGGCGGGAAGGCGCGGAAGGCCATGACCAGCCAGCCGAAGGTGGCGAAGGCGACCAGCGAATAGAGCGCCGGAAAGGCCTTCTCGCCGGTCATGCGGACCAAGGGCGCGCGCAGCGGGTGTGACAGCGCGAAATGGCTGCCGACAAAGGCGGTGGCGGCGGCGATCAGCGAAGCGAGGGCAGTGTCCATCCGGCGAACCCCTATGTTGACGGCGTCAACATAGGTATCAGATCGCAAGGCGATAGCAAGCTCGAATCACGCCCGGTCATCCCCAAGCCCGTCCATGCTGAGCTTGTCGAAGCACTGTCCTGTTCTTTGTCCCGCAAGGAAGGCTACCCCAACAAGAAGTGCAATCCTTCGACAAGCTCAGGATGGACGGCTCCTGGGTCAGCTTTTCGATGCGCCGTTTGGCCTACCAGTCGTAGGCCTTGGGCAGCGCGCCTTCGGTCGGCGAATTCCGGTAGCGGTCGCGCAGCCGGGTCTGGTGATCCTTGAGTGGCTGCTCAACCCCGTCGATGAATACGCTGACCACCCCGGTCTGGAGCTCGAGCGGATCGCCGTCCCAGATCACCAAGTCGCCAGCGCGACCGGGCCGCAGCGAGCCGATCCGCTCGCCCAGCCCCATTGCCTCGGCCGGACCCGAGCTGATCGAGACGAAGGCCTGGTTCCAGGTCAGCCCGCTCGCCCCCGGCACCCGCGCCAGCGCGACCATGTTGCCGGCATATTGCGGGGCATAGCGCGGCTGGTCGAAGAACGCGCCGAGCGCGACCTTGACCCCGCCGGCCTTCATCCGCCCGACGTTGGACTGGGTCGCGCCGAGCTGCTCGAACCGGGCCGGCAGGTCGTTCATCGGGGTGGCCAGCACCGGCACCCCGGCCCGGGCCAGCTCGCCGGCAACCATCCAGCCCTCGGTCGCGCCGACGACCACCAGCCGGACCAGCGGGAACTCCTTTTTCAGCCCCAGCACCATCCGGATATCGGCCGCGCGCTCGACATGGACGTAGAGCGGCTGTCGCCCGGTCACCACCGGGACCAGCGCCTGGGCATCGCGGCGGGTCAGCCGCACGTCGTCGCGGCGGGCCCCGGCCGGCGCAGCGCTGAGCTCGCGCGCCTCGAGCAGGCCGTCGTGCAGCTCGGCCCAGGCCGCGACCCGGCTGCCCCCGGCCCGCGCCGCGCCGGTCTCGCCCAGCTCGACATACTGGAACGCGCGCGCGACCATGACCGGATCGGGATCGGCCCCGAGGTCGATCACCGCGCCCTGGCCGCCGAAGATCGCGTTGGTGCCGAGCGGCGCGATTGCCGCGCGGGTTACCCCGCCGGCCCGGCTGACCTTGATGTGCTGGGCATCGGGGTTGATCGCATAGGACAGGTCGAGCCCGGCGCTGAACGGGCTCTTGCGGGCTTCGGAATCGTTGCTGTCGTCGACCCCGTCGACATCGTAAAGCCCGATGTCGGTCACCGCGACGACCAGCCCCGGGGTAACCCATTTGCCCTTCGCATCGATGGTGCGGACCCCGGCCGGAACCGCGACATTGCGGCCGGCGGCGATCACCTTGCCATCCTGGACCAGCACTGTCCCGCCCTCGATCGGGTCGCTGCCATCGCCGATCACCAGCTTGCCACCAGTGATCGCGACGGTCTGGGCGAGAGCCGGGCTGGCGATGCCGCACAGCAGGGCTGCGATCCAATACCGCGCGCTCATTTCACGTCTCCTTCGCCCGGCTGGCCAAGCTCGAAATCGCTCACCGCGCGGCGCTTGCGGTCCTGCGCATCAAACAACAGGGCGCCGTCGACCCAGACTTTCTCGGGCCGTGAATAGACCGACAGCGGGTTGCCGTTCCACAGCACTACGTCACCGGCCTTGCCGGGCTCGAGGCTGCCGGTCAGCTTGTCGACCCCGATCGCTTTTGCCGGGTTGAGCGTCAGCCAGCCGATCACCTGCGCGTCGGGCACGTCGATCCCGATCCGGCGGGCATCGCCCTGGGCCTTGGCGGCTTCCTGCGGCAGGCGCTGGATCCCGTTCTCGTCATCCGAATGGATCACCACGCAGGCCCCGGCCTTGTAGAGCAGTCCGGCGTTCTCTGGGATCGCGTCGTAGGCTTCCATCTTGAAGCCCCACCAGTCGGCCCAGACCGCGCTGCAGGTGCCCGCCGCGGCGAGCAGATCGCCGATCTTGTACGCCTCGACCGCGTGGTGGAAGGTGCTGACCTTGTAGCCGAATTCCTTGCCCATATCGAGCACGATGGCCATCTCGTCGGCGCGGTAGCAGTGGTTCTGGACCAGGATTTCGCCGTCGAGCACCCCGGCCAGCGTTTCCATCGCCAGGTCGCGGGTCTCGAGCTTGCCGGCATTGCGTTTGGCCCGGTATTCGCTGGCCTTGATCCAGGTCTCGCGGTTGACCGCGAGGTTGCCCATCCGGGTCGAAGGCGCGCGGCCCTTGGCGCCGTAAACCCGCTTGGGGTTTTCGCCGCAGGCCATCTTGAGGCTGTAGGGCGCGCCGGGGAACTTCATCCCCTGCATGGTCCGCGACGGCACGTTCTTGAGCACGACCCCGCGCCCGCCCATCAGGTTGCCGGAACCCGGCAGGACCAGCAGCGCGGTTACCCCGCCGTTGGCCATCGCCCGCGAAAAGCCCGGGTCCTGCGGCCAGACCGAGTGTTCGGCCCAGACGTTGGGGGTGGTTGGACTGGTCATTTCGTTGCCGTCGGAATGGGCCTCCACCCCGGGGCTGGGATAGTCACCCAGATGGCTGTGGGCATCGATGATTCCGGGGGTGACGAACTTGCCGGTGCCATCGATCCGGATGGCATCGGCCGGAACGTCCATATCGGCCAGGCTGCCCGCGACGGCGGCGATCTTGCCATCGCGGATCAGCACCGTGCCGCCGTCGATCCGCTTGCCGGTGCCGTCGAACACGGTCGCGCCGGTGATCAGCGTGGCGCGGCTGGCATAGGGCTTGTAGGTTGAAGGGTAGGGGTCCTTGTTGAAATCCCGCGCCGCTTTCACTGCGGCGCTGTCTTCCTTCTTGTCGTCCTTGTCCTTGGCCAGCCCGGTTCCGGTGCCCGAAAGCACCAGGATACAGGCAGCCGCTCCCAACAGCGTCTGACGAAGCCCCCGCATGGCGCTTATTCCCCCTTCGGTTCGGCGCGATCCTCGAGCGTGTCGAGGTGCATCCACTTCTTGACGATTGGTGAGACCGCCAGGACCACCACCGAAACCCCGATCGTGATCCAGCCGATCTGTGAATAGATCGCGAGCGTCAGTTCCTTCGACATCTCACCGCCTTCGCCGCCGGTCGCCTCACCGATTTTGCCGGCCACGAAATTGCCGACCGCGGTCATGTAGAACCACGCGCCCATGATGAAGCTGGCGAGGTGCAGCGGCGCGAGCCGCGCCATCGCCGACAGGCCGACCGGGGAAAGGCACAGCTCGCCGGTGGTGTGGAGCAGGTAGATCAGGAACACGAAGATCACCGGGGTCAGCACGCTCGCGCCGACCGTATTGGCTCCCCAGACGAACACCAGGAAGCCCAGCCCGACCTGGGTCAGCGCCAGCCCGAACTTGGCCGGCGCTGAAGGTTCGAGCCCCTTGCGTCCGAGCCATTGCCACAGCGCGGCGAAGATCGGTGCGAACAGCACGATGTAGATCGGGTTGATCGACTGGAACAGGCTGGTCGGCACGCCCGAGCGATCGACATAGCGATCGGTGTAGAGGTTGAGGCTGCCCCCGCCCTGCTCGAACAGGCCCCAGAAGATCGGGTTGAGCGCGATCAGGAACAGCATCGCGAACATCCGTTCGCGCGGCTCCTTGGGCAGCTTGAACGCTTCGTAAAGCGTGTAGCCGAGCATCGCTACGCCCGAGAGCAGCAGCAGGTTCTGGATCACGTCCTGATAGCGGATCAGCATCCAGATCACCGCCACAGCACCAATTCCGACGCCATAGAGCGTGGTCTCGCGCTGGCGAGTCAGCGGCTTGGGGGCCTCGCCGCGGCCCTGCAGGGCCGGCTTGCCGATCACGAAGATGATCAGTCCGATCACCATCCCGATCCCGGCCAGGCCAAAGCCATAGGCCCAGCCGATCGTCTCGCCGAGGTAGCCGACCAGGATCGTGCCGAGCGCCGCGCCGACGTTCACCCCCATGTAGAAGATCGTGTAGGCCGCATCGCGGCGCACGTCGGTCATCTTGTAGAGCTGGCCGACGATCACCGAGATGTTCGCCTTGAGGAAGCCCGAGCCGACGATGATGAAGGCCAGCGCCGCCCAGAACACGTTGATTGCGGGGTCGCTTTGCCCGCCATTGCCCTCGACCGCCATCAGGGTGTGGCCGATCGCCAGCATCACGCCGCCAAAGATCACCGCCTTGCGCTGTCCCAGGTAACGGTCCGCGATCAATCCGCCGAGCACCGGGGTGATATAGACCAGCGCCCCATAAGCGCCGTAGATCAGGTTGGCCTTGCCGTCGGCGAACAGCCAGTGCTTGGTCAGGTACAGCACCAGCAGCGCGCGCATCCCGTAGTAGGAGAAGCGCTCCCACATTTCGGCGTAGAACAGCACGAACAGCCCGCGCGGGTGGCCGACCACTTCCTCGCTCTTGCGCGCGGCGATCAGTCCGCCGATCGTCAGGAACCCGAACAGGAACAGGGCCGCGATCGCCGCGATCCAGTCACCCTCGTTCCACAAGGCCATGTCTTTCATCAAAAGCTCCCCGAATGGTCTGTTTGCGGCTGGTCAATGCCGCCGCTGAATGGGCCGGAGACTAGCTTCGATTTCGCGGCTGTGAAGCGAAATTCGTCACCGTTGTTCCTTTATTGCGCGGGGGTGAAGCGCTGCATTTCCCTTGTCTGCCACGCTGTATTATGGCACTGACGCACCTATGGCCGACAACAGCAAACCCGTGTATCTCAAACTGCGCGACAAGATCGCCGCGGCGATCATCGATGGCTCCTATCCCGAAGGCGCGATGCTGCCTTCGGTGCGGGCCTTTGCCACGCAGCAGGGGGCCAACCCGCTGACCGTGGCCAAGGCCTACCAGCAGTTCCAGCTCGACGGGCTGGTCGAGGTGCAGCGCGGGGTCGGGATGTTCGTGGCGCGCGGTGCGGCAGACCGGCTGCGGCGCAGCGAGCGTGAGGCGTTCCTGACCAGCGAATGGCCGGTCTTGCGCCAGCGGATCACCCGGCTCGGGATCTCACCGGCAGAACTGCTCGCCGAAAATTCGTAAGACCCGATTACAAATGTCGATTGCGCAAGTGGTTGGCATTTGGCAGAACAATGCCGTGCAGTGCTGCTTGTACCGGGTCGGAAGCTGTACCGCGCTTTACCATTGATATGGGAAGGGTCAGGTAAGTGGCCCGGAAAGGCGTGTGTAATGATCCGATCTGAGCTTGTGGCTGCCCTTGCCCGTGAAAATCCGGGGCTTCGTGTTGAAGAAGTGGAGAAGGTCGTCTCGACCTTTTTCGATGAGGTCGCTGGCCGCCTGGCGAACGGCGGCCGGGTCGAGCTGCGCGGCTTCGGGGCGTTTTCCACCCGGGCCCGCGACGCCCGCAAGGGCCGCAACCCGCGCACCGGCGAAACCGTCGACGTGCCGGGCAAGAAGGTACCCTATTTCAAGCCGGGCAAGGAAATGCGCGCCCGTCTGAACACGGATTAAACCTTTCTTGAACGAGCCAGCCGGGCGTGTGAACACCTGGCTGGCCCCCATTCAAGCTACATTCCGGCCTTCCGGGCGAACTCTGCTGCGCGATCGACCAGCGGCTGAACCCGCTCGGACATCGCCTTGGCGTGGGCCGAGCTGGCGGTGCCGTCGATCACCCGCTTCTTGATCCCCTGCATGATCCCGGCGAGGCGGAAGAAGTTGTAGGCAAAGTACCAGTTCATGTCGGGCACCGAGGCGCGCCCGGACTTCTCGCAATAGCGCTCAACCACTTCGGCCAGTTCGGGAATGCCGAGCGCCTTGCGATCGAGATCCGCAACGCCCGAGCGGCCACCGTTTTCGGTCACCCAGGCCATCGCGACATAGGAAAAATCGCCGAGCGGATCGCCCAGGGTCGAAAGCTCCCAGTCCAGCACCGCCAGCACTTCCGGGCGATCCTTGGCCCAGATCATGTTGTCGATCCGGTAGTCGCCGTGGACCACGCCGGTGCTGGTCTGCTCGGGCAAGGTCGCGGGCAGCCAGGTGATCAGCTGTTCCATTTCCGGCATCAGCTCGGTTTCGGACAGCTTGTACTGCTTGGTCCAGCGATCGACCTGGCGGCCGAAGTAATTGCCGGGCTTCCCAAAATCGCTGAGGCCGGCCGCCTCGACATCGACCGCGTGGAGCGCGGCCAGGGTATCGATCATCGCCATATAGGTCGCGCGGCGGTATTCGGGCGCGTCGTTGGGCATCGATCCGTCCCAGATCGTCCGGCCATCGACCATGCCCATCACGTAGAACCACGAACCGACCACGGAATCGTCGGTGCACAGGCCGTACTGCCGGGTGGCAGGGAAACCGGCCAGGTTGAGCGCGTTCTGGACCTTGTATTCCCGGTCGACCGCATGGGCGCTGGGCAGCAGCACCCCGAACGGCTTGCGCCGCAGCACGTAGTTTCCGCTCTTCGCCTCGATCTTGTAGGTCGGGTTGGACTGTCCGCCCTTGAACTTGGTCAGGTGCAGCGGGCCTTCGAACCCGGCGACATTGGCCGTCATCCATTCGGCCAGCCTGCCTTCGTCGAGCCGGTCGGCGCCCTCGGGTTCGACCGTGCCGACAAAGGCTTCGTCCGCGTTGATTGCTTCGGTCATTCTATTTCTCCACCCTCCCGCAAGCGGCCGGGGCATTGGGTTCCTACTGGTCGAAGACGATCACGCTACGGGCAGAATTGCCAGTTTTCATCGTCTCGAAGCCCTCGTTGATCTTTTCCAGCGGAATCCGCTCGGCGATGATGCTGTCGAGATCGAGCAGCCCGCGCATGTAGAAATCGACCAGCCGCGGCATGTCGACCGGGAAGCGGTTCATCCCCATGATCGCGCCTTGCAGCTTCTTGCCCGACAGCAGGTCCATCGCGCTGAGGCTGACTGCATGGTTGAGCGGCATCATCCCCAGGATCGTTGCGGTGCCGCCGCGCCGCAGCGACTTGACCGCCAGCTCGCCCGACGCCGGCCGTCCGACCGCCTCGACCGCGTGATCGACCCCGCCCTTGGTCAGCTCGAGGATCTGCGCGGCGGCATCGGGGTCCAGCGCATCGACCGTATCGGTCGCGCCGAGCTTCATCGCCAGCGCGCGCTTTTCGGGCATCGGGTCGGCGGCGATGATCCGCCCGGCCCCGGCGATCTTGGCGGCGTTGATCGCGGCCAGGCCGACCCCGCCGCAACCGACCACGACAACGCTCTCACCAGGGGTGACCTTGCAGGCGTTGAAGATCGTCCCAGCCCCGGTGGTCACCGCGCAGCCGATGACCGAGGCCCGGTCGAGCGGCATCTCCGGATCGATCGCGGTGCAGGCGTGTTCGTGGATCAGCATCATCTCGGCAAAGGCCGAAAGGTTGAGCATCTGGTTGACCGGGCTGCCATCGGGCCGCGACAGGCGCGATTCCGCGCCGACCGCGCGGCGGGTCTCGGCCCCCAGGCACAGCGCCATCCGCCCGGTCACGCAGAATTCGCAGTGGCCGCAGAAGGCCGAGAGGCAGGTGACGACGGCATCGCCGACCTTGACCGTGCGGACTTCGCTGCCGACCGCCTCGACGATCCCGGCGGCTTCGTGGCCCGGCACCGCAGGCAGCGGATGCGGATAGGTGCCCTCGATGAAGTGCAGGTCCGAATGGCACAGGCCGCAAGCCGCGGTGCGGATCAGCACTTCATGCGGACCGGGCTTGCTGATGACCAGCTGCTCGATTGCGAGCGGCTGGTTCGGGGCGATCAGGACTGCGGCTTTCATCATTCACTCCACTTCGTCGTCCCGGGCTTGACCCGGGATCGCTGGCCGCCCTGCAGCGGCCCTTGTTTCAAAAACCAACGGTCCCGGGCCAGGCCCGGGACGCCGCCAGGATTACCGTGCCACCCCGATATCGCCCGAGCTCATCGCACCATCACCCTTGGGGGCATTGGCCGAATGACGCGCCAGCTCGATCCGGGCGATCGCGCGGTTGTGGACTTCGTCCGGCCCATCGGCGAGCCGCAGCGTGCGCTGGTGCGCATAGGCCGAGGCCAGACCGTAGTCCTCAGAAACCCCGCCACCACCATGGGCCTGGATCGCATCGTCGATGATCCGCAGCGCCATGTTCGGGGCCTGGACCTTGATCATCGCGATCTCGGCCGCGGCGGCCTTGTTGCCGACCTTGTCCATCATGTCGGCCGCCTTGAGGCAGAGC
>CALCQB010000327.1 GCA_937897535.1 uncultured Novosphingobium sp.
GTAATCCCGGCGACCGAGACGTAGTAGAGGAACCCGGATGAGCCTTCGAGTACGGCCGGTAGCCGCGCCGCGTCCGTGGTCGGCGTGGCAAGACGGATCAGGCTGACCCCGGCGGCGCGCAGGGCGGGGCCGAGCTCGGGGTCTTCCTCGGGCGGAATATCGACGCAGATCACGCCGTCGACCCCGGCCCGCCGGCACTGGTCGGCGAACCATTCTGGCCCGCGGGTGATCATCGGGTTGGCATAACCCATCAGCACCAGCGGCACTTCTGGATGCCGCGCGCGGAACGCGGCGGCGAGCGCGAAGATGTCGGCGGTGGTCGTCCCGGCGCCCAGCGCGCGCAGGTTGGCCGGCTGGATCGCCGGACCATCGGCCATCGGATCGGTGAACGGCATCCCCAGCTCGATCACATCCGCGCCGCCTTCAACGAGCGCATCGAGGATGTCAGCAGTCGGCCCATCGCCCCCGGTGACGAAGGTGACGAGCGCGGGGCGGCCCTTGGCGAAGGCGGATTGGAGGCGGGTCATTTCTTGGTTTGCATCTTCAGAACAAGTTGCTTTGATAGGATCGGAACGATCAATGCGGCCGCCAAACCAAGGATAAGTGCAGTGGTCAGCACGTCATCGCCAGGCGTTTTGGGCGCGCCGAATGCTATGAAAACAAGAATGGCGACTGCCCCAAATGTTGCGATCGCCAAGATGAGAAACTGAACGAAATTGGTCGCGCCAGTTTTGAGCTCTTCGTTCGATCGTGGGTGAAAAAAGCCTATTGTGGAAAAAAGGATGCAATCGACGCCGATCCAGATCAGCGATCGCTGCACTTGATCGTCAATCCTGGCGATCTGGCCGACGAGAATCATAAGCACCCCGAAGGTGGCCAAGCCGACAGAAAGCCAGCGATCAACTTGCCTCACAACGAAACCCCCAGATGCTCCGCGACCGAGAAGATATCCTTGTCGCCGCGTCCGCACAGGTTGACCAGCACGATGCTGTCCTTGGGCATGGTCGGGGCGATCCGGGCCACGGCTGCGATCGCGTGGCTCGGTTCGAGCGCGGGGATGATGCCTTCAGTGCGGCACAGCAGCTGGAAGCCCTCGAGCGCTTCGGTATCGGTGACGCTGGTGTAATCGACCCGGCCGACATCGCGCAGCCAGGCATGTTCAGGCCCGATCCCGGGATAGTCGAGGCCCGCCGAAATCGAGTGGCCCTCGATGATCTGCCCGTCCTCGTCCTGCAGCAGGTAGGTCTTGTTGCCGTGGAGGATGCCGGGGCGGCCACCGGCTAGGCTCGCCGCGTGGTCCTTGTCGAGGCCATAGCCGGCCGCTTCGACGCCGAGCATCCTGACTTCGGGATCGTCAAGGAACGGATGGAACAGCCCGATCGCGTTGCTGCCGCCGCCGATTGCCGCGACCAGCAGGTCGGGCAGGCGCCCGGTGCGGGCCAGCATCTGCGCGCGGGCTTCCTTGCCGATCACGCTTTGAAAATCGCGGACCAGCTCGGGATAAGGGTGCGGGCCGGCGGCGGTGCCGATGATATAGAAGGTGTCGTGGACGTTGGCGACCCAGTCGCGCAGCGCCTCGTTCATGGCGTCCTTCAGCGTCGCCGCGCCAGCCGTCACGGGCCGCACTTCCGCGCCGAGCAGCTTCATCCGAAACACGTTGGGGGCCTGCCGCGCTACATCAGTCGCGCCCATGAAGATTACACAGGGCAGGCCGAACCGCGCGCAGACCGTGGCGGTGGCGACCCCGTGCTGGCCCGCGCCGGTTTCGGCGATGATCCGGGTCTTGCCCATCCGCATCGCCAGCAGGATCTGGCCGACGCAATTGTTGATCTTGTGCGCGCCGGTGTGGTTGAGTTCGTCGCGCTTGAACCAGACTTGGGCGCCACCGAGCTCTTCGGTGATCCGGGGGGCGAAATAGAGCGGGCTGGGACGCCCGACATAATGCTCGAGCAGGTCGTCGAATTCGGCCTGGAACGCCGGATCGGCTTTGGCCGCAGTGTACTCTTTTTCCAGCTCGAGAATCAGCGGCATCAGCGTTTCGGCGACATAGCGCCCGCCAAACTGGCCGAAATGCCCGCGTTCGTCAGGCTGGGTGCGAAAAGAATTTGCCGGAGCTTTTGCAGTCATGATGGGCCAAGCGCTTGGCAGAGCGGCGCGCGCAAGTCCAGCCTTGCCGCAGCGTCCAATGGTGAATCCGCTGGTAACATAATTGTTAGTTTATGACATGAACTGTGGAAATCATGCCACATAAAACCCCTACTGTGATATTTCTGAACAGTCAGTTCATTCACGGGCAAGGTGGCGGTTCCTAGTTGACCCCAGTCCCCTTGACCGGGGCTGAATTGAAACAGGAGTTTTTCATGCGTAAGATCGTCCTCCCGCTACTGGCCTCGCTGGCGTTTGCTTCGCCGGCCCTCGCCAACGAAACCCGTGCCGAAGCACGCGGCGGCGTGATCTGGTCGAACGGCACCAGCGAAGCCACTTATGGTGCCGCGGTCGGCTATGACTTTGACCTTGGCGCCAACACCTTTGCCGGTGTCGAGCTCTCGGGCGACAAGATCGATGCTGCTGGCACCAAGGTTGCCTTCGGCGCGACCGGCCGCGTTGGCGTCAAGGCCGGAACCGGCACCAAGCTGTACGGCGCTGGTGGCTACACCACCGAAGCCTGCGACCTGTGCGAAGGTCAGTGGCACCTCGGTGCCGGCGTCGAGCAGAAGGTTTCGGGTCCGGTCTATCTGAAGGCCGAATACCGCCACTACTTCGAAAACGACCTGGTCAACGGTGCAGATGCGCTGGTCGCCGGTGTCGGCGTCAAGTTCTGATCAGACCGATCGGAAACACCGAGTGAGGGGGCGGTCCGGTAACGGGCCGCCCCTTTCTTATGCGCCGCGGGCAGCGTTGCAGAAGGCGGCGATCAGATCGGGGTCCTTGACGCCGGGGGCGCTTTCGACGCCAGAGGCGGTATCGACCAATGGCGCGCCGGTTCGCCGCACGGCTTCGCCGACATTGCGCGGGGTCAGCCCCCCGGCCAGTCCCCACGGTAGCGGGGCCTTCCAGCCGGACAGCAGATCCCAATCGAAACTCAGCCCCATGCCGCCGGGCAGCGTCCCCTTGGGGGTCTTGGCATCGAGCAGCAGGAAGTCGGCCGCGCCGGCATAGGCTGCAGCCTTGTCCAGGTCTTCGCGCGTCGAGACCGACAGCACCTTCCACACCGGCAAACCGAATTGCGCGCGGGCCTGGGCGACGCGTTGCGGGCTTTCGCTGCCGTGGAATTGCACGGCATCGAGCGGCGCGGCACCGAGCACCTCGGCGAGCAGGGCGTCGCCAGGATCGACAAACACGCCGACCCGCAGAATTGCCCCCGCACCGCGCTGCGAAAGCTGCGCCGCCAGGTCCAAATCGGCATAGCGCGGCGACGGGGCGTAGAAGTTGATGCCTGCGTGGCTGGCCCGCGCGGCAATCGCCGCACCCAGCGCAGCCAGCGAATTGATCCCGCAGATCTTGATGTTGGGGCGGGCCGACATGACCCGCCGCCTAGCGCGGACCGGCCTAACGCGCCAGTTCGAACTGCACCGTCAGATTGACCTGCGCCTCGACTTCGCCCGCCGCGATCGGGCTGGACGAGGCATCGGCCATCTTGGCCATGGCATAGCGTGGCTGCGGTGGTTCATAGCCGCCGCTCTCGCTGATCGAAACGATCCGCACTACCCGCAGGCCTGCCGCCTTGGCATAGAGTTCGGCGCGGGCGCGGGCGCTTTGCATCGCGTCGATCCGGGCCTCGTCGGTTGCCGCGCGTGGATCGTTCAGCTGGAATGCGGGACCACTGACCTGGTTCGAACCGGCTGCGACCAACGCGTCGAGCACCTTGCCGAACCCGGCAATGTCGCGGCTGCGAATGGTGACGGTGTTGACCGCCTGATAGCCGACGATCCGCGGCTCCTGCACAACCTGCCCGTTCGGGCCGATCACCGGCTGGCCATAGACCGGATTGAGGCTGATCTGGCTGGTCTGGATATCCTTGTCCGCGATCCCGGCCTTCTTCAGAGTGCCGATTACCTTGTTCATCGCCGCCGCGTTGCCGGACAGCGCCTCGCTGGCGGTCTTGCCTTCGCTGACCACCCCGGCATTGAATACCGCCAAATCGGGAGTGCGGGTAGACTTGCCCTCGGAGGTGACGGTCAGCAAGGTCGAGGTCGCGGCGATCACGGGCTGATCGGAATGGGCCATGGCAACTCCGGGCAAGGCCAGCGCGAGGGCCAGCGGGGCGAGAGCGAACTTGAGCGATTTCATCGGAATAACTCCTGTATTTCGCCCCGCAGCTAACTTCCGCCGAATTGACCTTGGCTGAACCTGTTACAAGGTTCCTTCGATCGCGCGGGCGGCGGCGGCCGGGTCTTCGGCGCGGGCTATGGGTCGGCCGATCACCAGCACGCTGGCCCCGGCATCGCGCGCCGCGCGTGGCGTCACCGCGCGTTTCTGGTCGCCCAGCTTGGCGTCCGCCGGGCGCAGGCCGGGGACTACCAGGAACCCGTCCCGCCATGCAGCGTGGACTGCGGCAACCTCGTGGCCCGAACAGACAATCCCGTCGAGCCCGGCCGCGCGGGACAATTCCGCCAGCCGCATCACCTGATCGTGCGGGGTGCCGCCGATCCCGGTCGCGGCCATGTCGTCATCGTCGAGGCTGGTCAGCAGGGTCACGCCGACCACCTTGCAGTTTTCACCCGCTGCGGCCTTGGCATCTTCCATCATCGCCTGCCCGCCGCTGGCGTGGACGGTGACGATCGCGGGTTCGAGCACGTGGATTGCCTGCATCGCCCCAGCAACGGTATTGGGAATGTCGTGCAGCTTGAGGTCGAGGAAGATCGGCAGGCCGAGCTTGTGCAGTTCGAGCACGCCGTGGTGGCCATGGGCGCAGAAGAATTCCAGCCCCAGCTTGACCCCGCCGATATGGGCCTTGACCTTTTGCGCGACGGCCAGCGCCGTTTCAAGCCGGGGGAAATCGAGCGCGAGATAGATCGGATTGGTGTTCATAGCGGGGATGCCGGCGGCTCCTGTTGGGCTTCAAGCTGGGTGGATGTTGCGATCGGCACCGGATCGGACTGGCTGGCCGACTTTACCGAATTCTCGAGGAACCCGATCCGCCGGTTGAGCCGCCAGCGCGCGCCCTTGTGGATCAGCCACATCGGCAGGAAGCCCAGCGCCATCGAGACCAGCACCATGAACCCGACCGGCCATTCGAGATGGACATAGTTGCCATCGGCAAGCGGCCACAGGTTCAGCGGAACGGTCTGCCAGTTGATCGCGATGAACGCGACCAAGGCGATGGTGACGATCAGCAACAGGAGTGTGCGGATAACCTGCATGGGCCTTCCTCCTAATTCGTCAGGGCTTTACCGGCGCAATGCTAGGCGGCTTGGCGGGCGAAGGGAAGGGGGCGGAAAGGAATGCGTCAAGATCGGCGGCGGAGCGATCTGGCACTTCTTCCATCGGGACATGACCGACCGCGGGATAGACGATTTTGACTGAGCCGGGAATCCGTTGTGCGAACCAATCCGCGCCGCTGACCGCGATGTTGGGGTCCTTTGCACCCCACAGGATCAAGGTAGGGACGCGGATCGAACCGAGCCGATCGGCATGTTGCAACTGCGCCTTGCGCGCCGCGATGATGTCGAGCGTCGCCTGGCGATTGCCGGGATAGCGGATCAGCTCCCAGACGCGTTCGACCTTTGCTGCGGTTGCCAGCCGCGGATCGGCCAAGATTCCGCGGTACGAACGCTCAACCATGGAACGCGGCGTGATGTATTTTGAGATTCGGTTTAACACCGGGGTCTGCTGGATCATCAACCCGAGCGACAACGATCGGGCCGGGTCGTCGGGCGGCCCTGCAGAATCCAGCAGCGCAAGGTGGGTCAGCTTGTCGGGGTAGGCCAAAGCATATTCCCACGCGACCCAGCCGCCCATCGAACTGCCGGCCAGCGCGAAGCGGGTGACACCCAGCTTGTTCAGCAGCGCGTCGAGCGTGCCGACGAAGGCTGCAGCGTCGTATTGTCGGGTCGGGTTGGGGCCGGTGAGGCCGTGGCCAATCTGATCGAGGCTGATGATCCGGTACTTCGAGCCCAGCCGCGCCACCCAGGGCTCCCAAACCTGGAGCGATGAGTTCGAACCGTGCAGCAGGACCAGCACCGGTCCGTCGCGCTTGCCCTCGTCGCGGACATGCATGGTCAGCCCGCCGCCGATACTGACGAATTGCGAGGCCGGAGAAGCGTACTTTGCACGCATCGCTGCTGGGTCCGTATCGGGGGTGTAGTCAATGGCGAACAGCGCGATCAGGGCGACGACGAGGAGGCTGCCAATCCATTTGAACGCGCGCTTCATGTGTGGGGCTCCATCGATATTTGCGCCCCTCCCCGGCGGGGAGGGGTTGGGGGTGGGGGAGCGAGGCGAAGCCGAGCGTCAACGCAGGCGTCGAACCCCCATCCCAACCCTTCCCCACTGGGGAAGGGCTTTGGTTACTCCTACTCCCCGAACACCCGCGCGAAGATCGTGTCGATCGCCTTGAAGTGATAGTCGAGGTTGAACTTCTCTTCGAGTTCGCTTGCGCTCATCACGGCGCTGACTTCGGGATCGGCCTTGAGCAGTTCGAGCAGGCTCAGCTGCCCGTCGCTTTCCCACACTTTCATCGCGTTGCGCTGGACCAGGCGGTAGCTCGCGTCGCGCTCCAGTCCGGCCTGGGTCAGCGCCAGCAGCACCCGCTGCGAGTGGACAAGGCCGCCCATCTTGTCGAGGTTCTTCTGCATCCGCTCTGGGTAAACCAGCAGCTTGTCGATCACCCCGGTCAGCCGGGCGAGCGCGAAGTCGAGCGTGATCGTGGCATCGGGGCCGATGTAGCGTTCGACCGAAGAGTGGCTGATATCACGCTCGTGCCACAGCGCGACGTTCTCCAGCGCCGGGGTCACCGCCGCGCGAACCACGCGGGCGAGGCCGGTCAGGTTCTCGGTCAGCACCGGATTGCGCTTGTGCGGCATCGCCGACGAGCCCTTCTGCCCCGGCGCGAAGTATTCCTCGGCCTCCAGCACTTCGGTCCGTTGCAGGTGGCGCACTTCGATCGCGAGCCGCTCGATGCTGCTGGCGATCACGCCCAGCGTGGCGAAGAACATCGCGTGGCGGTCGCGCGGGATCACCTGGGTCGAAACAGGCTCAACCGCGAGGCCGAGCTTGTCGGCGACGTATTCCTCGACCGACGGGTCGATGTTGGCAAAGGTCCCGACCGCGCCGGAGATCGCGCAAGTGGCGATCTCGGCGCGGGCCGCGACCAGCCGCGTCTTGCAGCGGCTGAATTCGGCATAGGCTTCGGCCAGCTTCTTGCCGAAGGTGGTCGGCTCGGCGTGGATCCCGTGGCTGCGACCGATCGTAGGCGTGTACTTGTGTTCCAGCGCGCGGCGCTTGATCGCAGCGAGCAGCGCGTCGAGGTCTTCAAGCAGAATGTCGCTGGCCTGCGCCAGCTGCACCGACAGGGTGGTGTCGAGCACGTCGCTGCTGGTCATGCCCTGGTGCATGAACCGCGCCTCTGGGCCGACCTGCTGCGCGACCCAATCGAGGAAGGCGATCACGTCGTGCTTGGTCACCGCCTCGATCGCGTCGATTGCGGCGACGTCGATCTTGGGATTGGTTGCCCACCAGTCCCACAGCGCCTTGGCCCCGCTCGGCGGGACCACGCCCAGTTGACCCAGCTTTTCGGTGGCATGGGCCTCGATCTCGAACCAGATGCGATAGCGCGCTTCGGGCTCCCAGATTGCGGTCATGGCGGGGCGGGCGTAGCGGGGGACCATTCTTTCGACTCCAGTTCGGGCTTGCCGGTGCCGCTAGGCGAGGGGGGCAATGAAGGCAAGGGCAGGCGGGCAATGGCGCCGATGCAGCCTGTCCTTCGGCACACCTTGTAATTCGTATGCGTTGCATACTATCATGGGTTCAACGCCAATCCGATAATCAAGGGTAGAGAGATGACCGAAG
>CALCQB010000328.1 GCA_937897535.1 uncultured Novosphingobium sp.
TAGCATCATCTCGATCTTCGATCGTGTAAATGCTTGATGTCTGAACCACCTCACCGGTGTTCGGATCAACTAGCTCTCCGACACTGCCCGTCTTCACATATCGTCGCTTCGTTTTGATCTCTTGGGGGCTCATCAAGGGATTGAACTCAGGATGATAGACCAGCTTTTTTAGGTTAATCGAAGCAACCTGAGGGTTGTCATCAGCAGAGTCATTCATGCGGGTTCCTCTCCGGTCGCTTCACCTTCTATGAATACACGCTCGCCGAACGTGGTCACGTCGCTATAGATCCCCGCGACGTGTTTGCTGTGCCGTCCGCGCAGCAACAGATGGCTGATCGCGGGAAGCACGAACAGGGTCAGCAGGGTCGAGGTGATCAGCCCGCCGATAACGACAATAGCGAGCGGTTTTTGCACCTCCGCCCCGGTGCCATGCGCCAGCGCCATCGGCACAAAGCCGAGCGCCGGCACGATACCGGTCATCAGGACCGCCCTCGCCTTCTCCATCAACCCGTCGACGATGGCTTGCTCAAGCGGTAGCCCGATCTTGAGGCGATGCAGAATGCCTCCCATCACGACGAGGCCATTGAGCACGGCCACACCTGACAATGCGATGAAACCCACCCCTGCCGAGATCGACAAGGGAATGTCCCGCAGCCACAGCGCCGCCACCCCGCCCAGTGACAGCCCGGTAGCGATCAACGATCCCACCACCATCGCCCCTGAATTGACGATATTGTTCGCCGCGATCGTGCGCGAGGTCTGCGACTTGTCGACGAAAGTCGTCAGGAAGGCATAGAGCGGCACCACGAACATGCCGCCTGCCACTGCGATGCCGAGCAGGCACAAGAGCAGCGGTACCGCGAGCGGCTCGGCAAGGAAGGCATCGACATCAAGCAGCCCGTGAGTGCTGGGCGACCACTGATTGCAGACCAGATAGAAGGCCACAACGAACAGGCCCATGACCAGCACCGAACCCGGCGAATAGCGAGCCGAAACGGTGCCCTTGAGCAGCGCGTTGACCGACATCGACCCGATCGCCACCCCGATCGAGAAAATCACCAGAAACAGACTGGCGACCTCCTTGCTGGCCAGCAGCACGTTCTTGGCGAGCGGCGGAAACTGGATGAACAGCACAGCGCCGATCGTCCAGAAAAAGCTGATCGCCATGATCGCCAGAAACACCCGGCGATCATGGCTGGTGTTGCGGACCAGCGTGATCGAGGACCGCACCAGGTGGAAGTCCAGCGGTTCGGCAGGAATTTCAGGCGGGGCCGGGGGGACCTGGCGGCTGGTGAAATAGCCGATCACCGCGGTAACCACGACGCCCAGCGCGGCCCATTCGACATCGATCCAGCCGGCCAGGATCGTGCCCGCCAGGATCGCGATATAGGTTCCGGCTTCGACCAGTCCGGTGCCGGCCAGTACCTCGTCCTTGTGCAGGTGCTGCGGGAGGATCGCGTACTTGATCGGGCCGAAAAAGGTCGAATGGACCCCCATCGCAAACAGTGCGACCAGCATCAACGGGATGGCAACCGCCTTGGTGGCGTAGCCTTGCCAGGCGAGCACCAGTCCTGAGCCGCCGACCAGCATGATCGCGATCTCGCAGGCCTTCACGATCCGGATGATCCGGGCCTTGTCGCGCATGTCGGCGAGCTGGCCCGAAAGCGCCGAGAGCAGGAAGAACGGCAGGATGAACAGGCCCGAAGCAATCGCGCTGAACTTGGCCTCGGCAGCTTCGGAATTGTAGACCTGATAGACCACGAACAGGACCATCGCGTTCTTGAACAGGTTGTCGTTGAAGGCGCCGAGCAACTGGGTGACGAACAGCGGCAGGAAGCGCCGGCTGTGGATCAGATGGGTCTGGGTGGTCATGAAATGGTCAAGTCGTCCCGGTTTGGCGCGGACCCTAGCGGCGATTGGTCTGCGGACAAGCCCCCAGTCTGCTCTTTTGCCCGAAGCCATAGGGCGCTATCCGGGTGACGATGATGTCCTTGCCCAACATCCTGACGCTGTCACGGATCGTCACCCTGCCGCTGCTGGCCTTCCTGTTGTGGTGGCCGGACTGGCAGTCTGGCTATCTGCTGGCCTTCGCGCTGTACTGCCTGATGGGCATTACCGACTATTTCGACGGCTACATCGCCCGCTCGACCGGCGCGGTCAGCAAGCTCGGCCAGTTTCTCGATCCGATCGCCGACAAGATCATGATCGCAACGGTGATCCTGGTCCTCGCCGCGCAAGGCGTGCTGCGCGGGCCCTATGTCGGCGATATGCACGTGATCGCCGGGGGCGTGATCCTGGTCCGCGAGATCGCGGTTTCGGGCCTGCGCGAGTTTCTGGGCGGGCTGCAGGTCTCGGTCCCGGTCAGCCGCCTGGCCAAGTGGAAGACCACCTTCCAGATGATCAGCCTCGGCGCGCTGATTCTGGGCCATGCCTTGCCGTGGTGGAATGTCGCGCTGGGCGGCCTGACGATGAATGTGCCGCATACGGTGGGGCTGACGACGCTGTGGGCGGCGGCGGTGCTGACCGTGATTACCGGCTGGGACTATCTGCGGGTGGGCCTGAAGCACATGGATTGAGGAATTGTTGAATCCGTTTGATCTGTATGGTATTCAAAAACTGTATAGATGGTGGAGTTGATACAATGCACCTTCAATCTGGCAAGATCGTGAGTGGCGGGCGCATTCAGCTGCCTGCCGACGTGCGCCGCGCCTTGGCGCTCAAGGATGGCGACAAGCTGCAGATCGAAGTGATCGATGGCGAGATTCGGTTGCGGCCCTGGAATGAGGCAATCCGGCGGATACAAGAAGCTGCCCGGCCATATATTGTTGAAGGGCACAGCGTGGTCGATGAATTGATCGCAGATCGCCGGGCGGAAGCTCGAAATGAGTGACGCGGGCTACCTCCTAGATGCCTCTGCAGTTCTGGCATTGGTGTTCAAGGAGGCTGGAAGTGAGCGGGTCGCGGAGCACTTGATAAATGCTCAAATGAGCTCGGCGAACCTGAGCGAAGTTGTCGCAAAGCTCTATGATCGCAAGTTCGACCAGGGGCGGGTAGAGGTAATCTTGTCGAACTTCTCGATCGAGACCATCGCGTTCGACCGCGAACTGGCTGAACAAGCTGGTCATCTGCGCGCGTTAACCCGTCATCTTGGCCTGTCGTTGGGCGATCGCGCTTGCCTGGCAACTGCACAGATGCTGGGCTGCACGGTGTTGACCGCCGACCGGGCCTGGGCGGAACTCGACCTAGGGATTGTGATCGAGGTAATCCGCTAGGCTTCAGCCCGCCCGCAATTCCTCGGCCAGCAGCCGGAACTCCTCGCTGCGCGGTGAATTCTTGCGCCAGACCAGTGCGATTTCGCGGTTGGCGTTATCGCTTTTGAGCGGCCGCGCCACCACATCGGTGCCGTTGAGGATTCCGGCATCGAGCGCCATTTCCGGAAGCATCGTCAGCCCCAGACCGTTGTCGACCATCTGCACCAGCGTATGCAGGCTCGTGCCGATCATCGTCGCGCTGGCCCGCAGTTCGGGGCGGTTGCAGGCGGCGAGGGCGTGTTCCTTGAGGCAGTGCCCGTCCTCAAGCAACAGCAGGCGGGTTTCGTCGATCAGGTCGGGCGATATCTCCGCCGGCGGATCGCGCGGATCGTCCTTGGGGAAGGCGACCCACAGTGCGTCGAGTTCGATCGTTTCCTTTTCAACCTCGCCGGTCGGGAACGGCAGCGCCAGCAGCACGCAATCGCTGCGGCCGTGGTGGAGTGATTCGATTGCCGCCGCGCTCGGTTCCTCGCGCAGGAACAGCTTGAGCGCCGGGCGCTCGCGGCGCAGCCGCGGCAGCATCCGGGGCAGCAGGAACGGCGCGATCGTGGGGATCACGCTCATCCGCACTTCGCCAGACAGCGGCTGTCCGGCGGACTGGACCATGTCGCTGAGTTCCTCGGCCTCACGCAGCAGGCGGTGGGCCTTGGCGACCACGGCATTGCCGAGCGGGGTAAACCGGACCGCGCGCTTGGTCCGCTCGACCAACACCACGCCGAGCAGCGTCTCCAGATCGCGTAAACCTGCCGACAGGGTCGATTGCGAGACGAAGCAGCCGTCCGCTGCGCGCCCGAAATGCCCATGCTCGTGCAGCGCGACCAGATATTGCAGCTGCTTGAGCGTGGGCAGGTAGGTGCTCACTCGGCCTCGTCCGCCTCGGTCGCGACCTCGGCCACCGCGGCTTCCACCCGGGTCATCTTGAGTTTGCCGTGTACCACCGCGAAGGCCATCTTGCCCTCGACCAGCTCGAGCGCATCCCGCCCGAACACGTCGAACCGCCAGCCATTCAGCATCGGCAGTTCGCGAATTCCGGCGGCGAGCAGTTCGAGCTCCTCGCTGCGGGCGAGCAGCCGCGCGGCGACGTCGATCTCGCGGCTGCGGATCTTGAGCAGCAGCTTGAGCAGGTCGGCCACCAGTGCGCCTTCCTTGCCCAGCGGCGCACCGCGCGGGGTGCGCGGGGGCAGTTCGGCCTCGGTCAGCGGCTTCGAATTCTCGATTGCGGCCATCATCCGCCGGCCAATCTCGTTGTCCTTCCACGCTGCCGACAGCCCGCGGACCTTGGCCAGGTCGGCCTGAGTCTTGGGCGGGTGGTTGGCGATATCGGCGACGGTTTCGTCGCGGGCGATCCGGCCGCGCGGGATGTTCTTGTCCTGCGCTTCAAGTTCGCGCCAGTGGGCGAGTGCCTTGAGCCGGCCGAGCATTGCCGGGTTGCGGCCCGGTGCCTTGATCCGCAGCCACGACAGGTCAGGATCGTTCTTGTAATTGGCCGGATCGGCCAGCTTTTCCATCTCGATATCGAGCCATTCGCCGCGGCCGGTCTTCATAGATCGGAAGAGCACACGTCTGAACTCCA
>CALCQB010000329.1 GCA_937897535.1 uncultured Novosphingobium sp.
GACCTCACCGGACTTTTTCTGCGCGCGAACGCCGACCACGCGGCCGCCTTCGCGCAACAGTTCCTTGCGTGCTTCGCGGAATTCGCGGAAGAACGGGGTATCCACGCAACGCGTCGAATGGCCGGGGCCGGTCTCGAAGTTGACGGTCTTGTCGCAGGCGATCGCGGCGTCGCGGAAGCCCTTGACCACGGCACCGCTGTCGACGATTTCCTGGGTGAACAGGTAGGCCGTGCCCATGATGCAGCCGACCTTCATGCCGCGGGCCGCGAGCGGTGCGGCGAGTGCCGCCAGCATCGCGCCCGAGGCGGCGTTGTGGATGCCGCCGGCGAACAGGATGTGGAACTGGCCTTCGGTGCCCGGCTTCGCGTCGGCGAGCAGCACCTCGATCATCTGCTCCCAGAGCGGGAAGCTGGCCAGCGGGCCGATGTGGCCACCGCATTCGCGGCCTTCGAACACGAAGCGCTTGGCGCCCTGCTCGATGTACATCCGCAGCAGGGCCGGAGCCGGCGCGTGGATGTAGGTCGGGATGCCTTCCTTCTCGAAGTGGGCGGCCTGATCGGGGCGGCCGACCGGGTGCGGCAGGGCGATCTGACGGCCCGCGTCGAGGAACAGCGCGGGCAGCTTGGCCAGCATCAGGATCTTGTGGATCGTCCAGTCGGCCGCGCGTTCGTTCCATTTCGCGGTGGCGCGGCCCTGCCGTTCGAGCCAGCGTTGATAGGGCAGAAAATGATCCGGTTCGTCCTTGTGGACGATCTCGAAGATCCGCTTCATGATCGGATCGGACATGATCAGCTTGTTCTTCAGGATGATCCCGACCTGGGCATAGCCGCGCTGCTCGGTCAACATGATGACCCGGCACAGCCGCTCGAAATCGTCCTCGCTCCCGACGATTTCCGAGGTGTCGAGCTCCTCGATCGAGCAGCGGAACACCCACTGAATGAAGCGGTCGATGTGGCCGACGCCTGAATCGACCTTGAGCGGCATCCGCCCCTGTCGCTCGAACCAGCGGCGGAACATCCGGTAGTGCTTTTCCTCGTCGGCGCGATGTTTTTCGATCTCGGCCTGGAACTTCGCGTCGTCGGGGCAGCGCTGGCGGACTGCTTCGAGCACCCGGTCGAGCGAGGTATAACCGCGATGCTCGTTGTAGAGATAGATCGAAGCCAGCACATCGAGATAGCGTTCGCGAAAGCCGGACCCGGGCATTACTTTTTACTCCAGCATGGCGGTCAGCCCCAGCACCGCCTCGGCAAATTCCTCGCGGAAATCCTGGACCACGCCTTTGGCGCTGCGGACCTGATCGATCAGGCCGACCCCCTGGCCGACAAAGTATGAAACGAGTTCGCGGGCCTGTTCGTTCCCATTGACCACCGCCTTTTCGATCTTCTGGAAGCTCGGCTCGGAAACCATTCCCATCAGCGGCATCGGCAGGGTCCCAGGGCTGCCTGCGCCGTCCCAGGCTTCGTGCCAGGCGGTCTTGAGCTGGCGCGCGGGCTTGCCGGTGCGGCTGCGACTGCGGACCGTGTCGCGGCTGCGCGCGGAAATCATCTTGTCGCGGAAGGCTTCGCTGGTTTCGGCGTCGGTGGTCGAAAGCCAGACCGACCCGGTCCAGGCCCCCTCAGCCCCCGCCGCCATCATCGCCGCCATCTGCGCGCCGGTCATGATCCCGCCGGCCGCCAGCACCGGGATGTCCTGTCCGGCTAGTTTGAGCGCGCGGACCACCTCGGGGATCAGGACGAGAGTGGAAACCTCGCCGCAATGCCCACCGGCCTCGCCGCCCTGGGCGACGATGATGTCCACGCCCGCTGCAGCCTGGCGCAGCGCGTGCTCCTTGGCCCCAACCAGCGCCGCGACCGGCACGCCGCGCCGCTTGCCCTCTTCGATCATCCGTGGCGGAGCGATGCCCAAGGCATTGGCGATCAGGCGGATCGGGTGACGGAAAGCCACCTCCATCTGGGCATAGCCGTTCTCCGGCGTGATCCCGGCGCGGCCTTCGTAATGGACGACGTCTTCCGGCCCAACCGGAATGCCGTATTGATTGAGCAGACCGGCAGTGAAGCTGCGGTGTTCAGCCGAAATCGCCCCGGCCCGGCTGGCATTATCGGAAAACTCGGCGACGCGTGGATCGATCGTTTCGGGTACCAGCACATCGACCCCGTACGGCGCGCCATCGATATGCGCGTCGATCCAGGCCAGTTCTTCCTCGAGCTGTTCCGGCGTGAAGCGGGTCGCGCCCAGCACCCCGAATCCGCCCGCCTTGCTCACCGCCACCACCACATCGCGGCAGTGGCTGAAGGCGAACAGCGGAAATTCGCAACCGGTCAGCTCGCAAACCTTGTTCTTCATCGCCTTACCCCTGCGGCAGCGTGATCGGGCCGCCCAGTTCGATCGCCTTGATATAGGCCGGGCGGGCCTTGAGCGCGGCGAGATAGCGCGACAGGTTGGGGCGCGGCGCGACCTGGCCCAGCACCTCGGCATGTTCGAGCAGGTATTCGAGGTTGATATCCGCACCGGTGAAAGTCTCACCGCACAGGAAGCTCTTGCCCGCCAGCTGGCTCTCGATCCAGTCGAGCTGTTTCTTCAGTTCAGCGTCCATGAAACCCAGCGCCAGCTCGGGCAGGCCAAGGCGCGGCCCCAGCAGCCGCATCAGCATCGGCATGCCCAGTGTGCCCTCGGCAAAGTGCAGCCATTCGAGGTATTCGGCGCGGCCACTATCGGGCGGGAGCAGTTTTCCGCCGCCGCGCGTGTCGACGATATATTCGATAATCGCCGAGCTCTCGACCATCACTCGCCCGTCGATCTCGACCGCCGGGGCCTTGCCCAGCGGGTGAACCTCATACAGCGATGGCGGCGAGCGGAAGTCGGCACCCCGGGTGTGCTCGACCAGGTCATAGGGGAGCCCCAGTTCCTCCATCAGCCAGATGATCCGGGTCGATCGCGAGATCTTGAGGTGGTGTACGCGGATCGTCATCTGGCTGTTCTCCCTAGGTTACATAATGCGCCGTCGTCTTGGCTTTGACGTCCTCGGCGGTAACGCCGGGGGCCAGCTCGATCAGCTTGAACGGTGAAGTGTGGTCCGGCCTTTGGAAAACCGCAAGGTCGGTGATGATCATGTCGATCACGTTGCGCCCCGTAAGCGGCAGGGTGCAGGCCGGAATGAACTTGGCGCTGCCGTCCTTGGCGCAGTGTTCCATCACCACGATGATCTTCTTGACCCCGGCGACCAGGTCCATCGCCCCGCCCATGCCCTTGATCATCTTGCCCGGGATCATCCAGTTGGCGATGTCGCCGTTCTCGGCCACTTCCATCGCGCCCAGCACGGTCAGGTCGATATGGCCGCCGCGGATCATGGCGAAGCTGGCGGCGCTGTCGAAATAGGCGCTGTGCGGCAATTCGCTGATGGTCTGCTTGCCGGCGTTGATCAGGTCGGCATCCACCTCGTCGGGATAAGG
>CALCQB010000330.1 GCA_937897535.1 uncultured Novosphingobium sp.
ATACCCTGATCTTCCCGCGGCCCTTCGCCATTGCCCACAACCTGCTGACCTGGTGGCTCGACAAATGACCCAGCCTGCAAAAGTGACGATCGATATCTGGTCCGACGTGATGTGCCCGTGGTGCATCATCGGCTACGCCCAGCTACAGAAGGGCCTGGCCTTGCTGGAGGGCGAGGTTGAGGCCGAGGTGCGCTGGCTGCCGTTCGAACTCAACCCGGACATGCCCGAGCAAGGCGAAGGCCAGAGCGAGCATATCGCCCGCAAATACGGCCGGACCACGCAAGAAGCCGAGAGCAACCGCGGGCGGCTGGTCGAGATCGGTGACCGCGCGGGCTATTCGTTTGCCTACCAGGGCGAAGGCGAACCGCCACCTGCGATGATGTGGAACACCTTCGCCGCGCACAAGTTGCTCAAATGGGCGCTGATCGAGGCCGGGGCGGCCAAGCAGACCGAACTCAAGCGCGCGCTGTTCGACGCGCACTTCCAGCAGCGCCGCAATGTCGGCGATCCGCAGGTTCTGGCCGATGTGGCCGCCGCGGTCGGGCTTGACCGCGCGGGCGCACTCGCCGCGACCGGGGACGAAGTCCTCGGCCAGATCGTCCGGCGCGAAGAGGCGATGGCCTGGGACATGAATATCAGCGGCGTGCCCGCGATGCTGGTCCAGGGCAAATACCTGATCCCCGGTGCGCAGGAGCCAGAGGTTTACGCCAACGCGCTGCGCCGGGTGGTGGCGAAGGGGTTGGTGGCTGGCGAATGAAGCCAATAAACATTGCAGTCAGTTTGATGGTGCTTGCGATTATCTCGACACCTTTGACAAGTTGGCTGGGTCTCAGAGAGGTGTCTGGAGGCGCGTTCATTTTCGCCATGCTGATGAGCTGGATCGTCGGCTTCCGTTTCGTTCTTCGGCGCTTCCGCTGATTGGGCTCTAAACCAGCCCCAGCCGGGCCAGTTCGCCGGCCAGCTTGCCCGGGATCGCCTCGCCCGCGTCCTCGCCCTCGGCCAGGTCGCGCGGGGCGTTGACGTCTTCGAGATAGCGCCAGCCCTGATGCGCGCGGCAGGCCTGCGGGTAGACCGGGACCAGCTTGGTCGAAATGACGATGTTGGTCTTGCCGCCCTCGGCCTCTTCAAAGCCGAGGATGGCCGAGCGGAACACCAGCTGCCCCTTGAGGATCCAGAACAGCGAGCCGCCGACCAGTTCGGCGTGGCGCTTGGGTAGATAGCGGGTGGTCAGCCGGGCCTCGTCGCCACGGGTCTTGAACCACGCCGCCATGTCCTCGCGCGATTTTGCCCCGAAGGCGACCTTGGTCAGGTGCAGCGGCATCAGGCAAGCCCAGTCAGCACGGCGAGGCCAAGGAACGAGAAGAAGCCCATCACGTCGGTCGCGGTCGTGACAAACACCGCCGAGGATACCGCCGGATCGATCCGGAACCGGTCGAGCGTGACCGGGACCAGAATCCCGGCCAACCCGGCGGTGAGGTTGTTGATGACCATCGCAGCAGCGATCACTGCACCGAGCAACGGATTGCCGAACAGCAGGCCGACGGCCGAACCGATCAACACCGCCAGCGACAGCCCGTTGGCCATCGCGATGGTAAATTCGCGGGTGATCATCCGCCAGGTGTTGGCGCTGGTCAGCTGGTTGGTTGCCAGCGCGCGGACCACCACCGCGAGCGTCTGGGTTCCGGCGTTACCGCCCATCCCCGAGACAATCGGCATCAGCACCGCCAACAGCGCGAATTTTGCGATCGCGCCCTGGAACAATCCGACCACGCTCGATGCGATCACCGCTGTCGCCAGATTGACCACCAACCAGGTCAACCGGGTGCGAATTGTCAGATGGATCGGCTCGTTGATGTCGCCATCGCCCGCGCCGGACAGCAGCAGCGCGTCCTCGCCGGCTTCTTCCTGGATGATGTGGACCACGTCATCGACCGTGATCTGGCCGACCAGCCGCCCGTCGTCATCGACCACCGCTGCCGAAATCAGCGCGTATTTCTGGAACCGCAGCGCGACCTCTTCCTGGTCCATCGTTACCGGGATCAGGGTCTGGTCGCGCTTCATCACGTCGGTCAGCATGATGTTGCGCGGGGTCCGCAGGATCCACGACAGCTGGCAGGTGCCGAGCGGGTGGAACCGCGCATCGACGATGAACACTTCCCAGAACTCGTTGGCCAGCTCGCGCCCTTCGCGCAGGAAATCGATCAGGTGGCCGACCGTCATATGCTCGGGCACCGCGACGAAATCGCGGCTCATCAGCCGCCCGGCGGATTCTTCCGGATAGGATAGCGCGGCTTCGATCGCGGCGCGGTCCTCGGGCTCCATCTCGGCGAGGACTGCCTGCTGGTCTTCCTCGTCGAGGTCTTCCAGCATCGCCACCGCATCGTCGGTGTCGAGCTGTTCGGCGATGTCGGCGACTTCGCCGGCCGGGAGCGCCTCGACCAGCAGTTCGCGGACGTGATCGTTGAGCTCGGCGAAGACCTCGCTGCCCATCAGGTCGCTGATTGCCTTGGCCAGCGCCGGGCGATCGTCGGCCTCGAGCAGTTCGAACAGATCGGCGATGTCGGCCGGGTGCAGCGGCTCGACCAGATCGTAGACCTGGTCGGTTTCGCCCGCTTCGAGCGCATCGCGGACCCGGCGGACGAAATCGCGGGTCAGGGTATTCTCGTCGTCGTGGGTTTCGTACTCGCGCACTTCCTCGGCCGCGGACACGGCTTCCAGCAGGTTTTCGGTGCGATCCTCGGCGCTCATCGGGGCCGGTCTAGGCTGCCCGAAAGCAAAAGCAACCCGGCGAAGCGCTGGGGGCGTGACTTTGTGGACAGGCCCCCTATATCAGCCCGCAAATTGCAGGAGACAGACCGATGGCCGAATACCTTACCCTCTCGCTCAGCAGCGGCGGCGACGTCAAAATCAAGCTGCGGCCCGACCTCGCACCCGGCCACGTCGCCCGGATCGTCGAGCTTGCCAATGAAGGCTTCTACGACGGGGTGAAGTTCCACCGCGTGATCCCCGGGTTCATGGCCCAGGGCGGCTGCCCCAACGGGACCGGGATGGGCGGATCGTCCAAGCCCGACCTTCAGGCCGAATTCAACAACGAGCCGCACGTTCGCGGCGTGTGCTCGATGGCGCGGACCAACGCCCCGCACTCGGCCAACAGCCAGTTCTTCATCTGCTTCGACGATGCCGGTTTTCTGGACCGCCAGTACACCGTTTGGGGTCAGGTCGAGGAAGGCATGGAGCACGTCGACAACCTGCCCAAGGGCGAACCGCCGCGCGAGCCGGGCTCGATCGTCAAGGCGACCGTCAGCTAAGGTTGACCAAGGAAAATCGGGAAAGGGGCGGGAGGAAACTTCCGCCCCTTTTCGTTACTTGAACAGCTTCATCGTGTCCGAGATGCCGTCGATCACGTCGCCGTAGGACAATCCCTCGCCCCCGCCGCCAAAGGTGGTGCCTTCCGGGGTCTGCTTGGCCTCGGCGACGATCGTCCGGGTCAGGCGGCTGAACGGCAGCGACTGGATCCAGACCTTGCCCGGTCCGGTCAACCTGGCGAACATCCAGCCTTCACCGCCGGTCAAGGTGTTCTTGACGTCACGCAGGAACGTCGTGCCGACATCGACGGTATCGAACTTCACGCTGGGCTCGAATGCGGCGATGCAGCCGGCATCGACGTGCAGTTGCTCACCGGGCCCCAGTTCGCGCTCGATCAGGCTGCCGCCGACATGGATGAAGGCCCAGCCGGTTCCCGCCAGTTCCTGCAGCACAAAGCCTTCGCCGCCCTCCATCCCGGTCCAGAAGCTCCCCGCCCAGCGCACGGTCACGGCAACGCCCTTGGCAGCGGCCAGGAACGAGCCGCGCTGGCAGACCAGCCGCCCGCCCATCGCTTCGAGCCGGACCGGCAGGATATGCCCGGTGCTGCGGCCACCCAGCGCGAGCCGGGCCTTGCCGCTGCCGCCATGGCGGAATTCGCCGAGGAACAGGTTTTCCCCGCCAAGCAGGTTGGTCCCGGCCGAAACCAGCTTGTTGAGGATCCCGCGCTGGGCCCCGTCACCCAGCACCGTATCGAATGAAACCGCGCTGTCTTTCCAGATCATCGCGCCATTTTCGGCGATCACCGCTTCGCCGGGATCGAGTTCGACCACCAGATACTGCGAATCGGTTCCGCCGATCTCGAAATCGATGTCGTTGACCAAGGCATCAGCCGGTTTTGGGGACTCGATAGCGGCCCGCGCCGCGGACTCAAGCTCGGCCTGGCGGCGGATCCGCTCCTGCGCGATGAAGTCCTGCGCGGCGGAACTGAGCGTAAACGAATCCGAAGCCGGTTGCGGCGTGCCGACCACGCCGCGTCGTCCGAACCCGAACCCGCCGCGCTGCGGCGGCACCCCCACATAGTCGTTCATGCCTTCCCGTCCCTCGCGGCTTCGATCACCGGGAAGGTTCTAGCGCGAAATGCCTAAGCCATTGCTAAACTGTGGCGATCGGCACCCGCCGGACCCGCAGCACCTTGATCGGCGGGCTGAGCATCTGGCCCTTCATCACGCCTTGCCCTTCGGTCGCCGAGCGCGGGGCATTGAAGATCTTGAGCGCAACATCCATGCCCGTGACGACCTGGCCGAACGCGCAATAGCCCGCGCGGCGTTCGGGATCGGGCGAATCCGGCACCGCGTCATAACTGGGTTGGTCGCTCATCAGGATCGAATAGTCAGCCCGCGCCGAGCCCGGCGCATTGCGCGCCAGCGACAGTGTGCCGGCCTTGTGCTTGATCCCGGTCGCACTGGTGGGTTCATGCGCGATCGGGGGATAGAGCTTGGCCGCGTCGCGGATCCCGGTCTGGATCAGGCCGTTGGGCTGGGTGCCCCAATCGAGCTTCATCGCCCGGTAAAAGCTGGTTCCGTCATAGCGGCGGCTGTCGACATAACGGACGATGTTCCTGACCGTGATCGGAGCCTGCTTGTGGAACAGGTCGGCGGCGATCGTGCCCAGTTCGGTGACGATCTCGATCCGCACCACATCGCCGAGCGGGGGCGGAGCGGGGGCGGGTTTCGGAACAGGCTTCTTCCCCGCGCCGGTCAGCGCGATCAGCGTGGCGGGCAGGGCGGACAGGACGAATCGGCGTTTCATGCGGCCATTCTGGCCTAAAGTCCGGCCTTGACCAACCAGTCGTGAAAGATCCGCACGCTGCGCATTTCCAGCGCGTGCGGGCGGCAGATGAACCAGTACGAATAGGGGCTCTGCACCTCGATATCGTAAAGCTGCGCGAGGCGGCTGTCGTGGGCGCGGACGAAATGGTCCGAGTGCATGATCGCAATGCCGAGGCCGTTGGCGGCGGCTTCGAGGATCAGCTGGCCCGAATCGTAATGGTCGATCGCCGCCGGTTCGAGATCGGGCATTCCGAGCGCCTGCTTCCACGCGACGAAGCTGTCGGGCAGTTCGGTGTGGATCAGGAAGGTCTGGCGCGAGAGCACTTCCTTGTCAGGCACGGCTCCGATTTCTTCGGCCAGCGCCTTGCTGGTGATTGCATAGACCCGGTTGTGATCGAGCCGGACCGCGTGGAACATCGGCTCGGGCTTTTTCGACAGCACGATTGCCGCGTCGAGCGTGTCGCCGACCCGGGTTTCGAGATGCGGGCTGGTATCGAAATCGATGTGCAGCCGGGGGAACTGCTTGCGCAGTTCGGGCAGGCGCGGGAACAGCCGCTGGCTGCCGAACAGCGGAAGCATGCCAAGATGCAGCCGCAGCACCCGGCTGTCTTCGACCTGGCCCTCGACCGCTGCGGCGAGTTCGTCGAATTTGGGGCCGACCGCGGTGTAGAAGGCCGTGCCCTCATCGGTCAGCTTCATCGCCTGATGCTGGCGGGTGAACAGCCGCTTGCCAATGAATTCCTCGAGCGCGGCAACCCGGCGCGACAAGGCGCTGGGGGACAGGCCAAGCTCGTCGGCCGCGGCCCGGGCCGAACCGAGCCGGACGATCCGCACAAAGGCTTCGATTGCGCGCAGCGGGGGCAGGCGGCGGATTGCCAAGCGCTCAGCCCTCGCCCGTTTCGGCGCTGGCCGGCGGGTGCAGCCGCAGCCGGGTGACGCGCTTTTCGTCGCCGCCGATCACTTCCAGCTGCCAGCCGCTGTCATGCGCCAGCACCGCGCCAACCTGCGGAACCTGCCCGGCCAGAATGAACGCCAGTCCGCCCAGGGTATCGACATCGTCCTCGATTTCGCCCAGCCGCGGATCGATCGCTGCCCCGACATCGTCAAGCTCGGCGCGGGCGTCGGCTTCCCATACGCCTTGTTCGAGCGCGACCAGCAGCTCGGTCGGCGCATCGTCGTGCTCGTCCTCGATCGCCCCGGTGATCTCCTCGACCAGGTCCTCGAAGGTAATAATCCCGTCGGTTCCGGAATATTCGTCGACCACCACCGCCAGGTGAACCCGGCTGGCGCGCATGTCGTTGAGCACGTCGAGCGCGTTGCGGGCCTGCGGCACGAACAGCGGCTGGCGCATCAGCTGGGCCCAGTCCTTGGGGGGCTTGCCCTCGGCCAGGAACGGAAAAACGTCCTTGATCAGCATCATCCCGATCACTTCGTCGAGCGTGTCGGCATAGACCGGCAGCCGCGAGTGGCCATGCTCGGCGAAGGCCTTGACCACTTCGTCCCAGCTGGCGCTGCGCGGCAAGGCGATGATCTCGCCGCGCGGGATCGCGACATCGTCGGCATCGTGTTCGCTGAAATGCAGCAGGTTGCGCAGCATCTGCCGCTCAAGCGGGGAAAGATCGCCGTTGCCAG
>CALCQB010000331.1 GCA_937897535.1 uncultured Novosphingobium sp.
AAACAAGTTCAGGGTGACGATGCCCGATGGGAGGCAGTTTGGCTCTGACGCTTCAGTAAGGCGCGTTGAGCCGCATCAGTGCGCCTTCGATCAGGCCCGCGATCTGATCCGGGCGGCCATGGTCCAGTTGCAGCTGGCCGATCGCGACGCTGCTGTCGATCACGTCCTTGCAGCGATCGAACCGGCGGTCCTGATAGGCCAGCAGCGCGGCATCGACGCTGTCCGCCTTGGTCAGTTCCTCGGCCAGCACGATCCCGCTTTCGACCGCCATGCCCGCGCCCGAGGCGAGGTGCGGGGTCGTCGCGTGGACCGCATCGCCGATCAGCACGACCCGCCCATTGAACCACGGCTTCGGCTGGCAGACCGCGGCAAGCGGGCGGTAGTTGATCCAGTCGGCCCGGGTCATGTTGTCGCGGATCCAGCCGGCATTGCCGCCGAACGGCGCGAGGTGGCGCTGCAGTTCGGTGAACAGCTCTTCCTCGTCCATGAACTGCTCGCGCTCGACATGGCGGGTGAGCAGGAACAGATAGACCGCGTCCGCGCCGCAGATCGTGATCCCGCAGGGGGACTCGGCCCCGAAATAGAATTCGCCCATGTCCTGCTCGGGCGGTTTGCGGATCGAAATCCGCCAGCAGCCTTGCCCGGTCGGCTGGGCCGGGCCCATATGCGGAAAGGCCAGATCGCGCACGGCCGAGAATACGCTGTCGGCCCCGATCACCAGATCGAAGCGGCTGGTGGTATCGTCGGAGAACGCAACGTCAACCTGATCGCCGACCGTTTCCAGCGCGGTCACGGTCAGCCCGAGCCGGACCGGGATGTTCAGTTCGCGGACCGCGTCCTGCATGATCCGGTGCAGCACCGGGCGCATGATCCCGCCGGTCGCGGGCAGGCCTTCCTCGATCTCCGGCTCTTCGAGCACCCGCAGCACGGTGCCGTCGAACAGCCTGACCTTTGAGCTGCTGGTGGTCACAGCCCCTTCGGCCTTGATCCGTTCGACCATCCCGAGCTCTTTGTAGGCCCTGAGGGTCGGTCCGGTGATGGTGATCCCGGCGCCGTAAACCCGCCAATCCGGGTCGAGGTCGATCAGGTCAACCGCCACCCCGCGCCGGGCCAGGCTGATCGCCGCCGCCATGCCGCCAATCCCGCCGCCCACGATCAGTGCCGTGGCGATGCTCTCGATTTTCTCTCCGCTCATCGGTCTTCCCTAGCCCTTCGTGCGTCACGGGCAAATCCGAACCATGGATAGGTGTCCATCCAAACTATGAGTGGGACCCTGGCCGAGCCTACCGCTAATGCCGCGCTGCACCGGAATAACCGCGCACCTTGGGGAGGATCAACATGCGCCTTGCACTCATGACTACTTCGGCTTTGGTTTCACTCGCGCTGGCCTCGCCGGCCCTCGCCCAGGCGGCCGAGGATGAAAGCGGCATCGGCGAGATCGTCGTTACCGCGCAGAGAAAAGAAGAATCGCTGCAGAAGGCCGGAATTGCGATCGACGCGGTCAGCGCCGACAGCCTCGACAATCGCGGGATTTCCTCCGCCAGCGATCTGACCAAGGCGGTCCCGGCGCTGAGCGTGCCGGCCGCGGGTGGCTCGATCGCCTCGATCTTCCTGCGCGGGGTCGGCAACATCACCACCAGCAGCTACAACGATCCGGCGGTAACCCCCAACTATGACGGCGTGGTGCTGGGTCGCGGCGGCGGGGTGTTCGGGGCGGCGTTCTACGATCTCCAGCGGGTCGAAGTGCTCAAGGGTCCGCAAGGCATTCTTTATGGCCGCAATGCCACCGGCGGGGCGATCAACATCATTCCGGCCCGGCCCGAACTGGGCAAACTCGGCGGCGGCTTCAACCTTGGCTTCGGCAATTTCGACGCAATCGCGGTCGATGCCCATGTCAATGTCCCGATCGGCGAAAGCAGCGCGCTGCGTCTGGGCGGGACCTATCTGACGCATGACGGCTATAACCGCGACGGTACCGACGATGCCCAGCGCGGCGGGCTGCGCGCGCAGTTTCTCTATCAGCCGTCGAGCGACATCTCGGTGCGGCTGGCGGCGGACTACACCCATGTCGGCGGCAAGGGCTTTGGCGGGACCTATCTCGGCAGCTACCTGCCCGGCCCTGGCGGCTATACCTTCATCCCGACGACGTTCGATACTTCGGAAGGGTTCAATACGGCAGCGGCCAACGCCTATCGCCGGACCGTGCTGGGCGCGCCCGGCTTCGGTTTCCTCAATGCGCTGAACAGCGAAAGCAAGACCGACGCGACTTACTGGGGGGTCAATGCCGAGGTCAACGTGACGACCGGGATCGGCAAGCTGACGGTGATTCCGGCCTACCGGTCGAGCAAGGACCGCACGCTGCTCCACGGTCCGGCCTTCAACACGGCGGCGACCAACGAGGACATCAACCAGTTCAGCGTTGAAACCCGGCTGTCGGGCAGTGCCGGCGCGGTCGACTATGTGGTCGGGGCGTTCTATTTCAACGAAAAGATCAAGGCCAACAACCAGTACAACCAGGAATTCGTCCTCCCTATCCTGAACTATCAGCACAAGACCGAAAGCTGGGCCGGGTTCGGGCAGCTGACTGCCCATATCGGTGACAGTTTCCGGCTGATCGGCGGCGCGCGCTATACCCACGACAACAAGTCGATTGACGGAATCATCAACAACTTCATTACGTTCTGTGGCGGCATTCCCCCGGTCACCCCGCCAGCCTCATTCGGGGTCGGCCCGCTGCCGGGCGGCTGCGCCAACCCGGGATCGCTGCCACGCTACCCCAATTTCCTCAACACCACCGACACGCTCAACTGGCTGATCGCCAATGGCTGGGTTCCGCCGGGCAGCACCTTGCAGCCCAATACCCAGGTGTTTCCGATCCTGACCGGTGCCGGGCTGATCCTTAAGACCCACAACCCGGTGGTCGACAGCGGCACCTATTCGCGGGTCACCTGGAAGGGCTCGGCCGAATTCGATCTTGGCCCCAGCAGCATGGTCTATGCCACGGTCGAATCCGGCTATCACGCCGGTGGTTTCCAGATGGCCGAAGGTCGGCCCAGCTACAAGCCGGAGTTCATCACCGCCTATTCGGTCGGATCGAAGAACCGGTTCTTCGACAACAAGCTGCAGCTCAACCTCGAAGGGTTCATCTGGAAGTACCGTGATCAGCAGATCACCTACTTCACGGTCGATACCAGCGGCACACTGATCAACTCGAACGAGAATGCCGGCCGGGCGACGATCAAGGGCTTCGATATCGACCTGATCGCCAAGCCGCTGTCCAACACCACGCTCAACGCCAAGGTCCAGTACCTCGATTCGAAGTACGACGACCTGCATCTTTTCACCGCAGCTCCGCGTGACAACATTGCCTGTCCGTTCACCCTGACCGGCCAGATCGCCGGTGGCGCTCCGGTCAAGGATTTCAACTGCTCGGGCTATCCGCTGCTGTTCTCGCCCAAGTGGACGATCAACTTCGGGATCGAACAGGTGGTTCCGCTGGGCGACAAGCTGGAGCTGGTCGGCAGCGCCAATACCGCCTGGCGCGACCAGCAGTGGGGCGCGTTCGAACGCCTCCCGTTCGAAGTGATCCCAGCCTACTGGACCACCGATCTCAGCCTGACGCTGCGCGATGCGGCCGGCGGGTGGTCGCTGACCGGCTATGTGCTCAACCTGGAAGACAAGCGCCGCAACCTGGCTCCGCAGTCCTCGCCGATCGGCGTTGCGGTCGGGCACTATTCGGCGCCGGCCACCTACGGTGTCCGCTTCTCGGCTGACTTCTGACCAGGAGAAACACATGAACGCCGTCGATCGCAGAACGTTCGTCGGAGGCATCGGGGCCGGGCTGCTTGGCAGTCCGGCCCTCGCCGCCTCTGCCAAGAGCAAGCCGGGACGTCCACCCAACGTGGTGTTCATCATGGCCGACGATTTGGGCTTTGCCGATCTTTCGTGCACCGGATCGCGTCATATCAAGACCCCGG